>CAJUFB010000026.1:0-22541 GCA_910585805.1 uncultured Acetatifactor sp. | reverse complement strand
TCCTCCGGAAATCGGAGCATCCTCCGGAAATCGGAGCATCCTCCGGAAATCGGAGCATCCTCCGGAAATCGGAGTATCCTCCAAAGTTCGGAGCATCCTTCAAAATTCGGAGCAGGCGAAAGGAGAACAGCCATGTATGATATGAAACAATATCTGGATACCATAGAGGATATCATTGCGAAAGGCCCATTTGAGGACAGCTGGGAATCCCTGTCCTCATACCAGGTGCCGGAATGGTACAGAAACGCGAAATTCGGCATTTTTATTCACTGGGGAATCTACAGTGTACCTGCCTTCGGCAACGAGTGGTACTCCCGGAACATGTATATCAAGGATTCCCCGGAGTACAGGCACCATGTGGAGACTTATGGAAAGCACACGGAATTCGGTTATAAGGATTTCATTCCCATGTTCACGGCGGACAAATTCGATCCGGAAGCCTGGGCGGAATTGTTTGCCCAGGCCGGAGCCAGATATGTTGTACCTGTGGCGGAGCATCACGATGGATTCCAGATGTATGAGAGCGAGATATCCCGCTGGAATGCCGCCGCAATGGGGCCGAAACGTGATGTGCTGGGGCAGCTGAAGGAAAGCTGCCGGAAGAAGGGAATGGAGGTGGGAGCCTCCAGTCATCGTGCGGAACACTGGTTCTTCATGGGCCACGGCAGAAAATATGACAGTGATATCAGGGAAGACATGGAGAGAGGGGATTTTTACTGGCCCGCCATGCCCGAGCCGGAGAATCTCCATGATCTGTACAGTGAGCCTGTACCCACAGAGGAATTTCTGCAGGACTGGCTGGTGCGGTGCTGCGAAATCGTGGATAAATATCATCCGAAAATCGTCTATTTTGACTGGTGGATACAGCACAGTGCCCTGCGGCCCTACCTGCGGAAGTTTGCGGCCTATTACTATAATCGTGCCGCACAGTGGGGGAGTGATGTGGTGATCAATTATAAACATGACGCTTTTCTGTTCGGCACTGCGGTACCGGATGTGGAGAGAGGTCAGTTTGCGGAAATGAAACCGTATTTCTGGCAGACAGACACTGCCATTGCCCTGAATTCCTGGGGGTATACGGAGCATAATGTCTTCCGCTCCGGAGAGGATATCATCTGTGACCTGGTAGACATCGTCAGCAAAAACGGCTGTCTGCTGTTGAATGTGGGGCCCAGGCCCGACGGCACCATCACAGAGGAGGACAGAGCGGTCTTGCTGAAAATAGGAGCGTGGCTGAAGATCAACGGCCAGGCAATCTATGGATCCCGGGTATGGCGGAGATATGGGGAAGGCCCTACTCAGGTGACAGACGGCCAGTTCTCCGACGGCATTAAGAAGAACTTTACGTCACAGGATTTCCGCTTTACCACAGCCAACGGATATCTGTATGCCATCGCCATGAAGTGCAGCGAAAACGGAGAGTACTGCATTCGCTGTCTGGGAATCCAGGATGCCTCCAGGCAGGCGAATTTCCACGGTATTATCCGGGAAGTGGAAGTCCTGGGCAGCACAGAGAAGCCCTGGTGGAGTCGGGACGAAGCGGGACTGCATATCAGCAGCGGGTTTTGCAGTGACTGCCCTGTGGTTTTTCGTCTGGAACTGGAGTAAGTGCTGAGGAATGATATGCCGGCGGGAAAGCAGACTGGTATGCGTTATATATTCATTACTGTTTGTGCCGCCGGCCGAAGGCGGCGGAATGGAGATTAGTATGAGCAGGAAGCAATTTGGAAAACGAGTCACAGCCATATTAACGGCAGCCGTCCTGGGCATGAGCCTGGGAGCTTGCGGCAGCGGGGATGAGATTTCCGCTGGAGGAAGAGAGCTGTCCGGGGAGGCGGAATCGCAGAGCGCGGAAGAAATTAATCCGGAGCAGTCGGGAATCGGCGCGGAACAGGATGGGGGAACAGCAGAGGATTTGCCGGGGGCCGGAACCGGGGCGGCAGACGCGGCGGAATCCAAGGACGGCGTTTCGGGGAATTCGGCAGAAGGTGAAAATGCTGACGATATGCCGACCGCCCCGGCAGGCTACGGCGTGACCCCGGAGAATGAGAATCCGGACCTGGTTCTGGCAATTCAGCCGGAGGTGCCCTACTGGTTTCCCGCACAGCTCCTGGAATGGGAACCGGAGGAGGACGAAGAACTGATATTTCACAAAAGTACCGTTCCTTTGGCTGTCCGGCGGGACAGGGAAAAACTGGATACCGTGAATTCCACCCAGAACAGGGACACAAAAGTACTGGCGCTCTCCATTATGAACCGCAATACCAGCGGCAATCTTCCCCACGGAGGGAATACGGCCGAGGCCAATGTTTTTTCCTACTGGCAGTATGTGGACAGTCTGGTGTACTGGGGCGGTTCCTCAGGGGAAGGACTCATTGTTCCTCCCTCCGCGGATGTGGTGGATGCGGGACACAGAAACGGCGTCAAAGTACTGGGCACGGTTTTTATGCCCCAGACCGCCCATGGCGGAAAAATGGAATGGCTTGAGGACCTGCTGATGGAAAAGGGCGGGGCCTATCCCGTGGCGGACAAGCTGATTCAGGCGGCAAGGGTGTATGGGTTTGACGGATGGTTTATCAATCAGGAGACGGAGGGAAGCGGGGAGGAACCCCTGACGGAAAAACATGCGGATAGGATGAAGGCATTTCTGGCTTATTTTAAGGCCCAGGCGCCGGAACTGGAACTGATTTACTACGATTCCATGACGGAAGAGGGAAGGATGGACTGGCAGAATGCCCTGACAGAGAAAAATGCGGGCTTTTTGACGGAAAACGGCAAAGACCTGGCAGACGGAATGTTCTTGAACTTCGGTTGGAAGGACTTGGCCCAGGGAGGCAGGGAGCTGCTGAAGGATTCCGTCACCCTGGCGGAAGAACTGGATTTGGATCCCTATGACCTGTACGCGGGCATTGATCTGCAGAGCAATGGCTATGGGACGAGGGTGAACTGGAAGCTGTTTGAGAAGCCGGAGGGCGGCACCCTGACTTCCCTGGGACTTTACTGCCCAAGCTGGGCCTTTTTCGACGCGGAAGACATGGCGGATTTCCGGAAAAAGGAAAATGTGCTGTGGGTTAATCAGGAGGGGGACCCTTCTGCGGAGCAGGAGGAGGCGGCCGGACAGTGGACCGGGATTTCCTCTTATGTGGCGGAGCGCACGGCTGTGACCTCCCTGCCCTTTGTGACGAATTTTTCCATGGGGAACGGTTACAGCTTCTTCAAAAACGGGTATCAGATCAGCCTGTGGGACTGGAATAACCGCAGTCTGTCGGATATCCTGCCGACTTACCGGTATATCATTGAAAATAAGACGGGAAACCAACTTCGGGCAGATCTGGATATGGAAGACGCCTGGTATGGCGGCAGCAGCCTGCTGCTGACCGGGAGTATGAAACAGAATACGGAATCCCTTATCCGCCTGTACAGCGCGGTGCTTCTGGTGGAGGAGGACATGCTGTTCACGGTCACAGCCAGGGCTTCCGGCGCGGAGATTGCCCTGGATGCGGTGCTGACTCTGGAGGACGGTTCGGAGGTTCTGTTGGAGGGAGACAGGCTGGTGGGGGCCGACTGGACCACAGTTTCCTATGACATGTCCGCTCTGGCAGGAAAGCAGATCAGGACGATTTCCTGCAGACTGGCAGCGGACAGGGATGTGGAGGAAGCCGGGATTCGCCTGGGAAATATCACCATGGCCCAGGCAGGTTCGGACTGGAACAGGGCTGTGAGCAATGTGCAGATTCTGGAAAGCGGGTTTGACGAAGACGGTATGTTTGCAGGTATTCGCCTGGCCTGGGATACGGAGCAGGAAAGGGCGGACCGGGATTCTTCCGGGGAGACGGCAGTAAAATCCGCTCCGGAGGCAGCGCCCGCGTATTATGAAATCTACCGGATAGGACAGGACGATAACCGGTATCTGGCAGGGGTTTCCAATACGGAGAGCTTTTATCTCCATGGACTTCCCCGCCTGGAATTTCCCGGTAAGAAAGGAGAGAAGCAGACGGTGTTGGAAATCGTTCCGGTGAACTGGCTTCTGGAGGAAGGAACCGGCGCCAGAATTGTTCTGGAATGGCCGGACAACAGTCTGCCCAGAGCGGGATTTACGGCGGATGTGACACTGGCGGCACCCGGGGACACGGTTGTGTTCCGCAGTCTCTGCTCCCGGAATACGGAGAAGGTGACCTGGACACTTCCCGGGGCAAGCAGGGAAAGCGCTGAGGGGGAAGAGGTATCTGTCAGCTATTCCCAGGAAGGTGTCTATCCGGTGTCTGTAAAGGCGGAAAATGAATCCGGAAGCGACGAGGTGTCTGCAGAGGCGTACATTGTGGTCACGAAAGCGGCATCCGGCGGGCTGTCCCTTCTTTCCCAGGGAGCTGCGGTTGAGGCCGAGACCAATGTGAACGAAAACGAAGCGCCCGCGTTTGCGGTGGACGGGGATAAAACAAAAAAATGGTGCGCCACAGGTGATGCGCCTCATGAGATCACACTGGATCTGGGCGGGGAGAAAACCGTCAGCGCAGTGGACATATCCCACGCCCAGGCGGGAGGGGAGAGCCCGGATATGAATACCAGGGCTTATGCGATTCTGGTCAGCCAGGACGGCAGGGACTTTACGGAAGTATGGCGGGTGACGAAAAATACAGAAGGCTCCACCCATGACGCATTCGCTCCGGTAAAGGCCAGATTTGTGCGGCTTTTGGTGGAAGAACCCACCCAGGGAAGCGACAGCGCGGCGCGGATATATGAGATTGAAGTTTATGGGCTGAATGCGGATTGACGGACTGAAAGAAAGAGGTACCATTTGATGGAATGGGCAAATGCTTTCGCCGGAGATTTCCGAGATGCTGAATCAGTGGGCGGGGTTTTTTCCTCTGGAGCTGAGTATAAAGTGTGACACCGTGTCGCTGTCAAGACCTGATTTTCTGATGGAGCCGTACGGTTTCCCAGTGTATCCTGTAATTTTGACTGTATGGGGCTGCCCCGCCGGATTGTTTTCCTGTTTTTGTGCTTCCGGTTATGTTTTCCATATGATTTTGAGGCCGGTTCCGGATAGTAAAATGCGGGAGGATGTGGTAAAATAGACAGATCAGGACAAAGAGGGAAAAGGATGCGGCTTGAGGAATTGCACAATGACGACAAAGGAGTAATGATATTTTATGAATCTGACCGTTACCGTAAACCATAAACAGCTGTTGGATGTGCTGCTGAACATAGGCCTCATCCGTCCGGTGTTCATCTGGGGAGCGCCGGGTATCGGCAAGTCCGCTATCGTCCAGGACTTTGCGGACAGCCTGGGGCTGCCCTGCGTCTCTCTCCTGGGCAGTCAGCTGGCTCCGGAGGACATCATCGGCGTTCCTCAGATCAGGGACGGATACAGCGTCTTCTGTCCGCCCAGGACAATCGCCAGACAGGAGCCCTACGTCCTTTTCCTGGACGAGCTGAACGCCTGTACTTCGGAGGTGCAGAAGGCTTTTTATTCTCTGATTCATGAAAGGCGCATCGGAGAATATTCTCTGCCCGAGGACTCTATCGTGGTAGGCGCAGGCAACCGGGCCCAGGACAATGCCATCACCCGGCCCATGTCCTCCGCTTTGGTGAACCGGATGTTCCATGTGGAGCTCACTGCCAGTCCCAGGCTGTGGCTGGAGTGGGCGGCGGGAAACGGCATCCATCCCTATGTTTACGATTATATCTCCAGTCGTCCGGATCATCTGTGGGCAAAACCCCCCAAGAGTGAGGAGCCATTCTCCACGCCCCGCTCCTGGCACATGTTAAGTGATGCCATCCACAGCTACGGCCCGGATATAGGGGAGGAAGCCCTGCGGATTCTGGCCACAGGCTGTCTGAGTCCTCAGCATGCAGTCCAGTTTCTGGCCTACATCCGCCAGATCCGAAGTCAGTATGCTCTGGACAAGATTCTTTCCGGTGTTCAGCCCTGGCCGGAGAAGCCCCAGGAGCGGGACGTGCTCTACTTCCTGGCCCAGTCCCTCCGTGCCCGCCTGGTGAAGGAACTGCCGCCGGAGCGGGGGAAGCTTGGCAGCGACAGCCAGACTCTGGTTCTTCAGGCCAAGGACCGCATTACCGAGCTGGCAAATATCAGTCTGGAAATCGCCCGGATGGCGGTGACCCCGGAAGACGGAAAGGAGCTGCCGGACTGGTTCGTGGTGGAACTGTTTCGGGATCTGCCCCGGCTGGCAGATAAGCGGAACGGATGAGCGGGAAACAGAAAAGCAGGAAGCAGAAGACCAATCCGGCCCAGGAGAGCTTTCAGGCCGCATGCGGCATGGTGAGGCAGAATCCGGTGTTGGGGCCGCTGCGGGAGCGGGTGACCATTCATTTTGACGACAGTTATCCCATGGCCAGGGAGGACTGGGCCTGGGTGACCTCTGACGGCCATATCTATGCCAACAGTCGCCGCCGGGCAGCGCCGGGGGAGTGGGCTTATGTGTTGGCGCACTGCCTGCTCCATTTAGGCCTGGGGCACATCAGGGAAGACCGGGAGAAGGATTTTCTCTGGAATGCCGCCTGTGACTGTGTGGTCACCAGATATCTGGCAGATTTTCATATCGGTACGGTTCCCGGGGAACTGGACTTTCCCCTGCCGCCGGGGGCCCGGGAGGAGGAGAAGCTGTACTATTGGCTGAAAGAGCATAATGACCCGGCCTGCCTGCATTTTTCCACCATGAGCGGCGGTATCTGCCGGCGGGGTTGGTGGAGGAGATTCGTGCTTTGTCCCAACCGCCCATTCCCTGGGATGTGGAACTGGCCAGGTGGTTCGACGAACGGTTTGAGCCATTGGAAAAGCGGCGCACCTACGCCAGGCTCAGCAGAAGGCAGTGGGCCACGCCGGACATCCCTCGGCCCTCTTACCGATATGAGGAGACGGCCAGAGAGGGGCGTACCTTCGGGGTGCTGCTGGACACTTCCGGCTCCATGGACCGCGCCCTGTTGGCTGCGGCTCTGGGGGCCATCGCCAGTTACAGCGCCGCCCGGGACGTGAACCGGGTGCGGGTGGTGTTCTGCGACGCGTGCCCCTACGATCAGGGGTACATGGAGGCTGCGGACATTGCCGGAAGCGTACGGGTGCGCGGCCGGGGCGGCACGGTGCTTCAGCCTGGGGTGGAGCTGCTGGAGCAGGCCGGGGACTTCCCGAAAGAGGCTCCTCTGCTGATCATCACGGACTGCGAATGCGACAGGATGAACTTTTATGGACGGGATCACGCATTTCTGGTGCCCCGGGGAAGGAACCTTCCTTTTCCGCCCAAAGGGCCCGTATTTTATCTGGAATAAGAAAGAGGGAGTTTTTAAAAATGACCCGGCTATAAAAAATTCATTAAAGTTTTGTTGCATTAACCGATATAAGATAACAAGAGGTGATATATGCTCTAAGCGACTTGTTAATCACTTGATTTTTCGGTGATTAGTGAGGACAGCTTAGAGCATATTTTCATTCAAGGAGGTCTGTGCTATGGCAAAAACCAAGATTGCGCTGCTGTACGAGAGGTTGAGTCGCGACGATGAATTGCAAGGGGAGAGTTTTTCAATCCAAAACCAAAAAATCATGCTGGAGGACTTCGCTCGTCGGAATGGGTATCCCCGTTTCAAGCACTTCACTGAAATAAAACTCGCTTAATTGATACAAAGGGCAAAAACAGAATATTGGGGAAAACGCAGAAATAAAGGCATTTGGCGATATTGGATACCGTCAGATGCCTTTTTCTTTTTCATGGGTATTGTGGTTAAGCAATAGAAGTGTTTGTGCATGAACCCTCCCCACAGAAATTTGAACCCTCTGTTTCTAAAAATTTGCCCCCCTAAACGCAAAATCAAAATGTTTTATGTCGTTTCAATGTAAGATTGAGTATAAGTACAAATACGTTATAACCTGTTTTTGTCTCCCCATTCACACATTCCATCAAGAATTGGTATTAAAGATTTACCACGTTCAGTCAGGCTATATTCGACTTTTGGCGGAATTTGTGGATATTCTTTACGGTGAACAAGCTGATCCGCTTCTAATTCTTTTAAAGTAGAACTAAGAGTTTTGAAAGAAATTTCCCCAATATATTTTTTCATTTCATTAAAGCGGACTATGCCAAATTCCATAAGCGTATAAAGAATTGTCATTTTGTATTTTCCGTTGATGAGGGATAATGTGTAGCTAAAACCTGTTGTTTCCAGGCATTCTTGTGATATACAGCGTTCGCCCATTTTTACACTCTCCTTTAGGTAAGTATATAACTCTCATGTTAGTATCGCACTTAAAGGTGCGTACTTGTTTTCTATTTCATTCTCGCTATAATTATAATATCAACAGCAGGAAAAGTCAATCCTGCAGGTAAAGGAGGCACAGACATGCAGAACTATGAGTATTTAGGAAAGCCACTCCAGATTGGCAGACTGACCATTAAGAATAGGTTTTGTATGGCACCAATTGGCGGCGGACAGCACCATCTTCCGGGAGGTGGTCTGAAAGACGAAACGATACAATATCTTGTAGAGAGGGCGAAAGGCGGCTTTGGTCTGATTTTTACAGGGGCAATCGCAGCGGATGGAACCGTTGATCCGTATACCGGGGTTGGCCCGACAATCTTACAGAATCCGGATGCGTTTAAGATGACGGCAACGGAACTGAATGAGAGGGCAGGCGCTTACGGTACAAAAATCTTTGCTCAGATTACTATGGGACTTGGGCGGAATTATCCCAATCTTCCGGCACCATCTCCTGTACATGTTTTCCGGCATCCGGGGGAAGTCTCACCGGAACTGACCCGTGACCAGATCAAATCTAAAATTGAGTCTGTTGTAAAGGCATCTAAAATTGCAAAGGATTCAGGCTTTTCCGGTGTAGAGGTACATTCCATCCATTGGGGGTATCTGCTTGACCAGTTTGCCCTGTCCATGATGAACCATCGTACCGACGAATATGGCGGCAGCCTGGAAAACCGTTTGCGGGCAGCAAAGGAAATTCTGGAAGGTATTAAGCAGGAATGCGGCAGTGATTTTCCAGTCAGCATGCGTCTTGGACTGAAAACTTTTGTGAAAGGATTTGAACAGGCAAGCCTGACCGGTGAGGAGGAAATTGGACGTACCCTGGAAGAAGGGATTGAGATCGCAAAGCTGCTGGAATCCTATGGCTATGATTGCCTGAATGTGGATACAGGTATTTACGATTCTTTCTATTATGCCTGTCCGCCTATGTATATGCCGAAAGGGTATCTGGTGGAATTGGCAGCGAAAGCAAAAGAAGCTGTTAATATCCCAATTCTGGCAGGAGGCCGGATGAATGAAGCGGATATTGCGGAGAGGGCGATTCGGGATGGTAAGATTGATGCGGTTGTCCTTGGCCGTGCGGCTTTGGCAGATCCGGAGTATCCAAACAAGGTGCTGACCGGACATACGGAGAAGATCCGTCCCTGCATTGCCTGCAATCAGGGGTGTATCACAAGGCTCCAGCAGGGAAAACAGCCTACCTGTGCAGTAAACCCGGCAGCAATGCGGGAAGTGAGGTATGCGCTCCGTCCCTGCGTACAGCCGAAAAAGGTTGTGGTCGTGGGTGGCGGTGTTGCCGGTATGGAGGCGGCCAGAACCGCAGCCATGCGTGGACATAAGGTTTTTTTGTATGAAAAGAATGGATCTCTGGGCGGAAATCTGATTCCCGGCGGTTCACATAGCTTCAAAAAAGAGGTGCGGGAGTTAAATGCGTGGTATCAGAATGAATTAAAGGCACTGCCTGTGGAAATCCACACAGGGGAAACGGTTACTTCTGAACAGCTCCGTAATATGGATGCAGATGTGATTATTCTGGCAACCGGCTCTGTTCCCGTCATGCCGAATATACCGGGAATGGATGATAAAAAGGTTCTTGGTTGTATGGAGGCATTTGCGCATCCGGAAAAGGTTGGGCAGAAGGTCATGGTGATTGGCGGTGGTCTGGTTGGCTGTGAAATGGCGCTGGACTATGCACAGGATGGCAAAGAGGTTATGGTGGTAGAAGCTCTGCCTAAGATTTTGTCGGCAGGTATACTATCCCCGATCCCGAATGGCCAGATGATCCATGACCTGTTTGAACATCATCATGTGACCGTGCTGGAGAAGCATCGCCTTTCTGCTGTGGAAAATGGTAAAGTTATTCTGGAAAGTGATGGGCAGAAAAAGGTATTAGATGCAGATACAGTTGTTATCGCAGTCGGTTTCCGTCCGGCTCCTTCTATGGCACAGGAGCTGCAAAGATGTGGCGCTGTCGTTTATGAGATTGGCGACGGACAGAAGGTCAGCACAATCCTTCATGCCGTATGGGATGGCTATGAGGTAGGAAACAATATTTAATCTTATTACCATGGTGTAAGGCAGAATGCTTTATATATAGTCAAAAAAATTTAAGGAGGCTATTACAATGAGAGCAGAATTAAAGGAATATCAGGCAGTAGAGGCTGCTGCAATGAAGTTTGTCAAGAGTGTTGCCGAGGGAAACAGCACATATGCAAAGGAGCTGTTCACGGATGAAGCTGTTTTGTTCGGCTATCTGGACGGTAAGCTGGAGCATGGCTCTATTGAGCAGTTCTACCACAATGTGGATACCGTGCCCGGCGGCGATAATTTCAAGGCCCGTGTGGATGTCCTGATGGTTGAGGAATCCCTGGCTGTTGTCCGTGTGCTGGAAGAAGGCTGGGGCAACCGCATTGATTTCACGGATGTATTGCTTCTGTTGAAGATGGACGGCGAATGGAAATGCGTTGCAAAGGCGTATAACCAGAATTCTAATACCATTCAGAAATAACCATCAGAAATAAACCAGTGTAGGGAGGGGAGAACAGGCGGGTGTGCTGGAAATGATGCCTGCCTGTTCTTTTATATGGTGACTGTATATGTCTGGACTTAAAACCACACAGGAATTGCTGGCGGAAACCCCTGTGCGACGTTTGGTTATCCATTTAGGGATTCCTGCGATGTTCGGTCAGCTTTTTAATATTTTATATAACATTGTAGACCGCATTTTTATCGGTCGGATACCAGAAACGGGAAGCCTCTCTCTTGCCAGTATAGGTGTCTGTGCGCCGGCATTGACAGCCCTGACGGCTTTTGCATTTATGGTAGGGATTGGTGGAGCCTCTTATATGAGCATCAGCCTTGGACAGAAAGAGGAACGCAGGGCGCGGGAGATTATTGGGAACGCTTTTTTTATGATTTTAGTCATATCGGCGATAGTGACCCCGCTGCTGTTATTGAACCGTGAAAAAATATTATACTTGCTGGGCAGTAGCAGAGACATGTATCCTTATGCAGAAACTTATTTTACAATATATGTCTGTGGGAGTTTTGCATCACTTCTTGGGTGTGGGTTGAACCAGTTTATTCTGGCACAGGGGTTTGCAAGGCAGGGAATGATTTCTGTGGCGCTTGGCGCTGTGGTAAATGTGGTTCTTGATCCTGTCTTGATTTTTGGGTGTGGTATGGGGATTGCGGGGGCAGCATGGGGAACTGTTATCGCACAATGCTGTAC
Organism: uncultured Acetatifactor sp.; assembly: GCA_910585805.1. Classification (GTDB taxonomy): domain Bacteria; phylum Bacillota; class Clostridia; order Lachnospirales; family Lachnospiraceae; genus Acetatifactor. The sequence continues at coordinate 11,044 of CAJUFB010000026.1, read as the reverse complement.
TTGCGTTTATGTAATCTGTTTTTTGCGTAGCAAGATTATTCCGGTGCGTCTGTGTCCAAGCAGGCTGCAAAAGGGAATTGTACTTAGAATCCTGTCCATAGGATGTATGTCGTTCATGATTACGATATTGGATAATCTGATCATTATTTTTTTGAATACTTCGTTACGAAAATATGGAGGGGATTCACAAGGGGATATATTGATTACCTGTGCTGCGGTTATCCAGAGTTTTATGACGATAGTAGCATGCCCGGCACAGGGGATTACGACAGGATGCGGAACGATATTTAGCTTTCATTATGGGGCAGGAAGTTATGCAAAAATCCGGCAGGCTTTTCTTTATGTGTTTTTATTATGCGGAGTATATATCGGGGTATTGGGAATTACAGTGCAGGTATTACCGGAGGTGTTTGCAGGATTTTTTCTGAAAGAGTCAAGCACTATACAGCTTGCTGCGGGAAGCATACGTATGTATACAATCGCATTATTAGGCGTTGCAGTGCAGTATGCTCTGGTGGATGGTCTGACTGCAATGGGGAAAGTCAAATATGCACTTCCTCTGTCATTGTTCCGTAAAATTGTATATATGATGTGTCTTTGTATTCTGCCGTTGTTTCTGGATATACGATATGTTTTTTATGCAGGGACGATATCAGATGCGGTAGGAGCAATATTTAGCCTGATATTGTTTTGGGGTGTGATTGATCCCAGAATAAGGCGTGAATTGGGTAAAGAAAGGATGGTCAGACATGGATAAATATAATGCTGCAGTCAGGACCAAAAAAGCCATTGATATCATATTGGGATTGCTGTTTATCGCATTATTGGGGTATTCCTTTACAGGCGCTCCTTTTCATGAGGTGGCTGGCATTGTATTTATTGTAATGACCATAATTCACAATATCGTCAACATAAAGTGGTATAAAGCAATAAAGAAAGGCGCTTATAACAGGAAAAGGAAGATTGTTCTTGCTGTAAATTTCGCATTGGCTGTAGATTTGGTATCTATCTTGCTGACAGGCATTATCAATTCCAGATATTTGTTCCATACAGGCATCCATATGGCGGGGCTTGGGCGGATACATGCTGTTTTAGCTTTGGTCGGTTTTGTGCTCATTGCGTTCCATGTACTGGCTCATGCGTTTGGCTGGGTTCGAAAGAAATACAGAGCGCTTCCCGTTATTCTTGCGGTACTGGTATCCCTGTTGGCAGTGCTTATGGATGCATGGCTGCTGCCTTATGTTAAGAGACATTTTCTGACGGTTGAGATTGATCAGGAAATGGTCATCTCAGGTGAAAGAGTAGACATTGGCGGCAGGAAGATTTTGACCGTATATTTTACAAGGGTTGGCAATACGGACTTTGATGATGATGTGGACGCGGTTTCCGGGGCTTCCCTGCTGCTCAATGAGAAAGAGGATTTCATGGGGAACAGCCAGGTGATTGGGCAGATGATACAGGACGCCGCAGGCGGGGATATTGTCTCCATCAACACAAAAGAACATTACCCATCTGCCTATTCTGATACTGTATCGGCTGCAAGTGAGGAAATGCGCCATCAGGCGCTGCCGGAGCTTGTGGATATGCCGGAAAATATTGATGGATATGATGTGGTATTCCTTGTGTATCCTAATATGGAGCAAGGTTTTGAGAGTGTATTGTGTGTATGGTGTACGAAATAGTGGAAAATGGGCACTGTATGTACAAATAGAGAAAAAATTGTGTATAGTGTTGATTGAAGGGGATTTTTGGTGGTTAGGTTAGAAAGATTTGAATATATATTTTAGAAGTAGGCATGAATTGGGAACGAATCATGCTTTTTTGAGCAATAGTAATAGATAATTTTAAAGATATACGTTATAATACAATTCAAGTGGACAAAATATGCAATGCTTTGTTTTCAAATAGGAGAGTCTTATGACAGTTGATCGGCTTATACATGATATCGCGCAGTTAGAGTACACACTTTTTGTAGTAAATACTTATGCGGCAGGTATTCAACAGAATGATGGAAGATATATAACAAAATATTTTCCTATGTCTCCATTTGTAATTGAACATATGCTTCTAAAGCATGGCTCTATGGGGTGTTATCAGCAGGGATATAGAACAAATAGGATTAAATGGATATGTTTTGACTTTGATTGTAAGGACAAAGTAAATCCAGATGTATATACTATGTATAGGCAATGCGTTGCTCCGTTTATATATATGTTAGATGAAATCGGGATTAATTATTTAACAGAATTCTCCGGACGAAGGGGAATTCATGTATGGATAATATTTAAAACCTTAGTGACAAAGGATTTGGGATTTCGTATCGTATGTGAGCTTGAAAAGAGGTGTGGAGCCTTATATGAAATTAGAGAGAATGAGAAATGGGGACTTGACAGATTCCCAGCCACAGACAGTAGCCGGAATAATATAGTTGGAAAGCAAGTGAAGTTTCCCTTATCATGTCACAGATTTGGTGCAAGATCGTATTTTTTTATAGGAGAATTCAGAGAAAAAAATGATACAGACTCAGAGCAGTTTCTGAATGAACAGTTAGATATTATGAAATGCTATTCATCTAATGATATGGGGGAAATAGCGGAAAAGCTTAATTTGGATATTTCCCGGTCTGATGTGATAGCGCTGAAATATAGGAGATATCATCTCCTTGGGAAAATAGAAATCACGATAGATCAAGTAATTGGTATCCTGTCAGAAACAGTGGTGTTTGAACAGATTTTCCGAAGAATGCGGCAGGGGGTTTCGCTGCATCAAGACTGGACAGTACTTCTTGGAACATTATATTTATGCGATTCTAATGCGCAGTTGGTGAAAGATGTATTTAGGAGATTTCCGAATTATGATGAGAAAAAAACATGTAGCAATATCGAAAAGTTAGGTGAGCGATACTTTCCGGCTACTTTTGGCTATCTTTATCGTATATATGGTATAGACATGGAAACTTCACTTGACGAGAGTGAAACAGGATTGCATTATCTGTTGCGAAAATGTGGCCTGGAACAGAACCTTCTGATCCAGCTTGAAAACTTGAACGAAAATGTAACTGTATCAGATATCCGTTTTACAGTTAATAAGGAGAAGAATTACTTAAAAGAGAATGATGAAGTGCCAGATGTATCTATTTGGAATCGGCTTTGTGATTTAAAGAAATATGATTTACAATTCTATGACAGACTGATTAGAAGCGTGGTAAAAGGGGAGGTTTCAAAGTATACCCCAATAGGGTTTAAAGTATTTGAAAGGATAGAATCTCCAGAAAAGAAAAGAATATTAGTTTCGCTTTCAGCAAAAGATCGTGTAATTACAACCAACCTTGCACTTCGCTTATGTAGTCTGATGAAAAGTAGTTGGAAATCATTCAGTTACCATGTATCTTATACATCGCAAGATTATATTTTTTATTATTGGTATTCTTCATGGGGAAAATTTATAGATCATATTCGAGTATTTACAGAGATTCCTTTTATGGATAATTTTGAAGTATTTTATATTGATCTTAAAGGATTCTATGATCATATAGATTTTTTGACAGTATATAGAACTTTTGAAAATGTATTGAATAAAGAAACAAAAAATATCTTTCTTTTTTTAATAGAATATAATAATAAATTGATGAAAGAATTGCAAAACGGCCATAGGATTGGTGTTCCACAGGGGCCAGCCTATGCGAGGATAATTGCTGAAATGTTTTTGGATCAATTATTGGACAGGGCTTTTGCGCAATTTGAACATGGTACTTTTTATGTATATAGGTATGTAGATGATATTATTTTTTTCTGTCGTCCAGATTTTGATGGAAGGGCACTATATGAAGAATTGGTATCATTTCTTCCTTCAGCAGGGCTTCCTGTTAATTTAGAAAAAAGCAGATATTTTGGAAAAATTAGTACATTGACCAATGAAGAAAAAAGTATACTTTTGCACGAAGACAGCTTTAACTATGAATTAAATGAAAATGAATATACCGGTACTTTGCTTGAAGAAGAAAGACGAAAAAAGCTGAAAGATTATTTAATGAAAAATCCGTTTAATATTGGATCATTGGGGTACATTTTTGCGAAAAATACTATTACAGAAGCACATACATTGTGTCTGAAGAAATTTAGTAGTGATATTCTGAGCAGTTATGAAGGCCGGGGAAGCAACTTTAGAAAGTTTTATGAATTTTTGTTCCGAAATGAGCGATATATGAACGAAATTTTAGATGGCAAAGGGCTATTTCTTATTCCTTTGAATTCTTTAAATTTTAGCAATTTTATTCATACATTATATTATGCTGTACAAGATAAGGTGATTGCGCCAGAAATATTTGAGAGAATAAAGCAGGAATATCTGGCAGAATTATTAGACAAAGAATTCAAGGAAGATGATAGCGTAATTGTAAAGGCATTGATTTTGATTAGTGCGGAGGTACCGGATGAAAAGGCTTAAAACTTACTTACAGGCTTTGCAGGCAGGAGAATACAGTGAAAATGTCATATCAGGAACAATCCAACAGTTAGAAGCCTGTAGTCTGCAGGAATTGTCAGAAAACAGGCTTCTTGTAGCAGCAGTATATTGTCAATTACTGCAATATTGTCAGTCTATGTATGAAACGGAAATTCCGGAACGAATAATTACGGATTTATTGAATGTATTTGAGAATATCGAGCAGATAGGCACAGAAGCAACAGAAGAGGAAAAAGAAGATAGTAACCTGATTACTGTATGGTTTTTGCACGAATTAAGAGTACACAGAGAGTCTGGGGATGTTTGGAACATAAATGACAAAACACTTCGCGACTCAATTCATGTTCTTTTACAAGAATTGGACAATTTATATTTTGTCTTTGAGATAAAAAAGAATGGCGAATATGTATTTCCGATTCATGAGATGATAACAAAGGTTGTTGAAAAACCGGAATTTGTCAATGCTGATAATCCATTGAGTCTATATCACATACATATTTTGCAGCTTGCAGTAAGATTGTTCACAAATAGTACAGATGGACAGAAGATAATACAAACATTAATAATACAGTGCAATTTGAAGTTTATAAACTATCTTCGCTTATCCGGAGAGATAATTGACACCCCGGATTTGTTGAATTATCAAAAAAATAGTGTCATGATTTTTCATGATAAAGAAATTAATAGGGTACTGATTAGAAGTAAAAATAAGAATTATTTTTCTGCAAAGTCACTGTGGGAAATGAAAGAGTTGACGATTGAAGAAGAGAAAGACTATCATGAGAACAAGATTGGTTTTTTCGTAGAATATGATTTGGAAAAAAATGATTTGTTGACAGACTATTCAGAAGTTTTAAAAAGTGAATCAGGTCGTGAAGCCTTTTTAAGAATGGTTTTTGATAGGGAAATATATAACATTCTTTTTGAGCATTCTCTTGTTAAAAAGATAGATGGATTTTTTCAGCCAATAAACCCTTTTTGCTGTAATGATGCTACAATAGTAAAAGGACATTTGAAAGATAAAAACGGTAAATGTTATGATAAAGAGCATTTTCTTGACGCATTGCTTCGATATAGGAGTTCAGCTCTTAAGGTAAGCAACAAATGTGTCATGAACAGGGTTTCATTTGGACTTGCTATTTTGCTTTTACAGAAAGAAAATACTGGTGTTGATGCATTGCAATTGGACGAGCTTGTGGATGGTGAGTGGTTTCAGAGTCAATTGCTGAAGAATTGGGCAGAAAGATGTAAAGATTCAATTGAAGCTTTGACATATATTACAGAGCGATGGCAGAAAGAGAATGACTATTGTATTAGAAGATCAAATAAGCGGAAGAACTCAGGGGGAAAGAATATTGAAGATCATGAAATAGAAGCACTGGATTTTTATCCGTTAAAAAGTAAAATGAATTGGATATACCTGATGATGGGATGTGAAAATCCGGACAAAGTGTATGTTCTGCATGGAAAAGTGCAGGAAGATGATGAAGGGGATTTGTTTTTAGGTACAGATTTAACTTATGACATCTGTGGAAAAAAATTCAGTCAAGATACAGGACAGACTACATTAACTATAAAGCTAGAAAGTGTGGAAGACCCGGATGGTATGTTTGGAGATGTGTGGGGAAGTGGAGAGGAATACTATTTTTTATATGACAGCAAAAAGCAGAAAGGGATTGTTTATGAGCAACCTCTTTTGAAAATGCTATCCGCTATTGAAAGAATTCAGGAAAAGAATCAGTTGACGCTGGAAACAGTTTCCAAAATATGTATGACACAATACAATGAGGTGGTTTCTATGATGAGCCTACAGGAAGAGGCACTATGTGAAGCAGGTAAAAATGTTTTCTGTGATTTTGATTCTCAGGTATATTATCGTCTTGTTCATAATTTACTTTGGGCCGGAATTAATAAGGATAATATAAGCAGTTATCTGCGAGTTTTTATGCATCACCAAAAACTGGTATTTAAAGATATTGTCAAAGATGAGAAATTTATGCGCAAAGATGTGAATACATTATATGTTCCAAAAGACAGTAGAAAAAGCGACAGTGTACTTACAAGTATATACGAAAAATATCTAAAACTAAAAGGAATTCGTGAATCAAATGATTTGTATGATGATGAATTAGAGATCCGAAAAGACGGATATTATCATAATGAGAACTATATTAAAAATATCGTGTTTCTCTGTGATAATTTTGAGGCGGGTAATGCAACCATAAGAATGTTGAAGGCTTATTTAAATATTGATATGTCAAGCGAGGAGGAAATAGAAAGAAAGTATGTAGAAAGTGCAAAAGCAAGGCGCCAAAAATATTATCTTAAAAAGCGTGGTCTTGCTAACTGTTCGGACGTTTTATCCCAAGCGCCAGAGCAGCTTATGGAAATAATGATTGGAGATATCATAAAAAAGAATACTTGCACTATTGAGTTACATGGCTATTACGGGACAGAAACAGGGAAAAAGGCGATAGAGTCATTTTTTCAAGAACAGGGTATTGAAGGGGCTGCGGTAACTTATGAAAAAGAGATTGTAAACCATGCGTCTCAAATTATCGACGAAACGAAATGTATTTGGCCTAAAACAAGAGATAACGTATTTACAGTAGTACGTGAATTTAACATGACAAAGGGTAATATTTTTCCGAATGAAATGTTGAGTGATCCTAAAAAAGCAATTTGTATGTTTGTAAAAAAGAGGGAGATTATAAGAACTGGGATATAGTAAACAAAGTTTAGAGATGGGAGAAATTTTGGGGATTTTAGTAAATCGTTAATACAATTTGTGACAACAGTGTTGACACAAGTTTGAAAGGTGGTGGATTTTTGTGAAAAATGAAATATCAGCAGCAGGCAATCTCATTCAGATTATCAGCCAATCAAAGCAGAATGCTCTGAAAAAAGTAAATGAGGAACTGATTCAGATGTATTGGAAGATAGGAGAATACCTGAGTACAGAATCCATGAAAACATCATTCGGAGATGCTTATATAGATACAGTGGCGGAAGAAATCCAAAATGCATTTCCTGGGATTAAGGGATTTAACAGGCGTGGTCTGTATCGTATGAAGAAATTTTATGAAACATATGCAGGTGATGAGTTTGTGACAACACTGTTGTCACAAATAAGCTGGTCCAATCATCTGGCTATCATTTCAAAAGGAAAAACACCTGAAGAACGTCATTTTTATATAACTCTTTGTATAAAAGAGAATTATTCGGCACGGGAATTGTCCCGTCAGATAGACAGTGGATATTATGAACGATATATGTTGTCTAAGGAAAAAGTGCTTCCTGAGCCGATAAAGGGATTAAAAGAAAATCCGTTTCTGGATTCTTATGTGATAGAATTTCTGGATTTGCCGTCTGACTTCAAGGAGCCTGATTTAAGAAAAGGCCTGATCAGGAATATGAAAGATTTTATTCTGGAGGTTGGCAGGGATTTTACGTTCATTGATGAAGAATTCAGAGTTCAGGTGGGCGGTGAAGATTACAAGATTGACCTGCTTTTCTTCCATCGGGGATTACAGTGTCTTGTGGCATTTGAACTGAAAGTTAGTAAATTTAAGCCAGAGTATATATCGAAAATGGATTTCTATCTGGAAGCCCTTGATCGTCAGAAGAAAAAGGAAAATGAGAATCCGAGTGTCGGAATGATATTATGTGCATCTAAAGATGATGAAGTGGTTGAGTATGCTATGAGCAGAACATTGTCTCCAATGATGGTTGCAGAGTATCAACTCCAATTGCCGGATAAGAATATACTGCAGAAGAAGTTGCAGGAATTAATCAATATGCCTTTACTGGAGGATGACGAGTAAGTAGTTGTGTTTAGAATATGGTAAGAAGATATTTTTAACGGCATAAAATGTGAAATGACATTTTAACGGATTTTAGCACAAAATGGAGAAACGAGTTGAACAGTAAAGATGCAGAGCCAGAAACCCCGCATTGGGATTTTGGAAGAAACGTAGTCAAACTGTGAAATTGCAGATAAAATTACTTTTAAGCTACGTTGATAAAACAGTCAAAAACAAAGAAGAAAAACGAAACAGGTACTTACTTCCGTTAAAGTATCTGTTTTGTTATGCAGAAAACTCAGGACTTCAGGATATTTTTAAAATGGATATGGCTCAAGAAGAGGAATTTACCTCGTTGTTGAGAATGCAGATAGCAGAACTTAATATAAACTCCAAAAGCTTTATTGCTTTCTGTAGAAAGACTTTATTTCTGGAAGCGGAAGAAATAAACTGGGAAGCTTATGTCTGGTATGTGGCGAAATTAAATATCGCTCATGAAAGATACAGTCTTAGCAGCACAATAGAAAGCTTTTCTTTTTTAGATATTCGACTGGAAGATAATCGAAAGGTGCTGCAGGAATATATGAAATATCTTTTTACGGTTACGAATTTGAATCTGGGTACAATACGCATAAAACAGACATATATAAAAGAATTTTTTAAACATTTAGAAGAGCAGAAAAAAGCAATTACAGCGATAGATGTTAGTCTCGTAAAAGAATACTTTGATAAACTGAGCATGCAGAGAATCGGTCCTCAAAGCTATAATAATAAGGTTCGGGCAATTACGATATTTCTTCAATACCTGCAGGTGAAAGATTATATAAATCATTTCACAATACCTGTTTTCTTTTATAAAAAGAAAAGTTATCTGAAGAATCGTGAAATTAAGGACTTGGATAAGAAGTTGGATTTGTTAATGTTTAAACTTTCAGAGTTTCCTGAACAGCTGCGTATTATGAGTCTGATTCTATTGTATACAGGTATCGATAAGGGAAAGATGTTCCTGCTGAGAAATGCAGATTTTTATTATGAGAGTGAAGATAGTTGGATAAAAGTGCCAGGTACGAACAGGCGCGTTCCTATACCGGATATCCTGCACTTGCTGGTTTTAAGGTATTCAGAAAAGAATCGTATAGATATAGAGAGGTTGCTTTTTCTAAACCGAGATAAGAAATATACAGCAAGAAGTTTTGAAGAGTCAATCACGAGACAATGCCTGAAGTCCGGCATATTGGATGGAGAATATGTATTCAAGGGAAATGGATACCAAAAAGAATTATGTAAAGCTCTCTATCGAAACGGTACTTCAATCCAAACAATCCGGGAGTACATGGGCTATTCTACGGATGAAACCGTAAAGAAATATATTGGATGGGTTGATGAGAAAGTGGCTGAGAAGTCAGATGAATTTTTCAAGCAGGAAGAAAACAGTTTGGGAGGGAGGTTATTGATGGCGAAGTACGATAAGATGAATGAAGCGAATCGGCAGGAAAGTGAGAAAAAGATGCAACTTGCCCTTGCTGAGATTCGCAGAACTGCATCAGAGGGGACTGCGATATCAGTCTCTGACCTTTCCAGAAATACAGGGTTGTCGAAAGGATTTTTTTATAAGAACGAACAAGTGAGAAATATATTAAATGAAGAGAAAGAAAAACAGAATCAGGGAACACTTGCCCAGATTAAGAGAGAGGTGCGAGATAAAAGCCTGGAGAAACAGGTAGAGTTATATCAAAGGGAAATAAAGAGGCTGATGGATGAAAACGAGAATCTGAAGAAGGAGAATCGAAAATTGGTTAGAACGTTGAATAAGCTGCAAAAGGAATCTTCAAAATAATCAGGGGATATCATGTAAGAAGAGAAGAATAGGACTTGGAGAAGAAACGTGTTTTTACATACAAAATAGAAGAAAGTGTGTATGGCGTTAAAATGCTGATAAATAAAGGGGAAACTGCCTTGATGCAAGTTTTCATTTCCTAATATGGAGCAAGGTTTTGAGAGTGTATTGTGTGTATAGTGTATGAAAATAGTAGAAAATAGGAACTACATACACAAACAGAAAGAAAATAGTGTATGGTGTTACATGGAATAGAATTAGAAAAATCCTTAAGTCAGGGATAGGTTCTGGTTCTTTTTTTATGCCTTAAGGAAGGGGATGGTTCGATGGATTATATAGAACTGATTGAAGAAGTAAGAGCAGAGCTGCTGCAGGTTGTAAATCAGAGATGCGATGACATGATCCAAATGTATCAGAATGGGGACCCATACAATCGTTCAGAGATCACGCACAGGGAATGCTGTCTGGGGAGGACTTCTCCATCCATGCTCAAAGGGAAGAGGCCGGTTTCTGTTACATTTGCTTCTGGTGAGACCATAGAAACACCCACATGGAAAAAGGCAGTCCAGACCATCCTGAAGCACTGCAACGGGCAGCCGGACATGCATGAAAGACTGATGCAGCTGAGGGGAAAGGTATTCGGCAGGCAGCGGACGATACTGGGGAAGGATCCGGCAGGCATGGATGTACCGATCCAGATCGATAAGGATCTATATTTTGAGGCCAAGTTTGATACGGAGGCATTACTGACAATGATGGAGAAAAAAGTACTGGGGCCTGTGGGCTATGACTTTTCCGGGATCGTTATCCAGTATACAGAAAAGAAACCGGCGATATCAGAAAGCCTGAAGAGTGTGCAGGGCGAAGGCAGGGAAGAAATGCCGGATGAATATTCTTGTGCGATGAAATCGCACTTCCGGAAATCTGGAAATCAGATGAC
>CAJUFB010000025.1 GCA_910585805.1 uncultured Acetatifactor sp. | reverse complement strand
GCTTCGTATACTGTTTTCATTGTAGAAGGAATTATATAGCGGGAACTACGGATTACTCTTATACATTTACCCAAAATCGAATTGCTGTAATACAACTGCTGTCCTCAATGGTCAATTCATCTCCGTCTTTTCCATTCTTCCACCCTTTTTTTGCATCATATATCTGATAAGAGACGGAAACAGATGCCGTTGTATATATCCTGATTCCTGTTACAGGCATACTCTTTCCAACAGTCCCTGCAATTTCATAATTTGATACCTCCTGCTGCCATTTTCCATTTACTCTCACGGCATAATGAATATCTCCGTCTGACATTCCTATCCTGACTGCTTCTATCTGTTTTCCACCATGCACATCTCCATGGATTTAATGTTCCCACTGTCTTGCTGTCCACCCCACCCTGGCAGCATGTATCATGCCATACAGAATCGGTTTGGAATGTAATTCCGCTACTTTTTCAACCTGTTCTAACATGCCCGATACCTGCTGTTTTAACAAAATACTGTATGTAAACGCCTTTCGCCTCTCCTGCTGATAATTCAGCTCCACTTTATCCACTGTACTGCTGAACTGATTGAGTTGCTTCACATTATTTTGAATTCTGTTTGCATATTTGCTGCGTACCTGCCGTTCCGCCTCCTCTGTTATTTCTCCCCGCTCTGTAATCATATTTACCATATCATACAGATAGTCATATACTTCATCACAATAATGCAATGAAAACAGTCCCCATCTATGCCGTAAGCCTCCATAATATCCATCCGGAAACCGAATAAAATGGCACTCCGGATACCTTGTCAGAAACAACCGATTGATTTCATCCAACGTCCTGTTTTCCCACTCCAATTGTTCCCAGTTTTCAAATTCTATCAGCCTTTTTTCATCGGAATAATATCTCGCATGCTTTACTTCCACAAGGATCAGCTGTTTTGGTTTGTACCCTTTTTCTTCCAGCCATGCACAGAATCTGTCCACGATTAAAGCTATGTTTTCCTGCTGTAATATTTCTTTTGACGATATATATTCCTTTTTTCCAGGCAAGACTTCTATTACATTTCGACCCACTTTATTTCGTGCTCTATGTTTACTTGAATTCGTAAAATAGTGAATTGTTCCGTCTTCTAACGTCTGTTTTACCAGTCCATCCCGCACCATTGTCGCAAAATCAATGATAAAATAATCACTTTTTTCATCATAATAATCAAGAAAGTTTTTATTGTAATCATTTACAATACATTTCTCTATAAAGTTACCTATCACCCCCCTAGCCGTTCATTCAATTCCTCCACTGTCAGCAATTTCGGAGGCTTATCGTGATACAATAAATAACTCGCCGGGGTTGAAAACTGTAGAAATCTTAGTGTCTTATGTGCAGAATAGGGCATAAAACCTAAAATGTCTCTGGATACACAGCAACCAATTATATTAAAAGTAGCCATTTTTACCTCCATGATATTTGTACACTAAAAAACAGTTATTTTATCACTAATATAATACTTTGATTTTATTTAACGTTTATATTTGCTTACATATTTCTTCCGCGAAATTTCCGCTTCCCCAAAAGCCCTGTTCATTGCATTTAAAATATCTACTATATCACAGCCTGAAATAGCATTAAAATTTTTAATTTGAAGATAGTTCTTTCTCCACTTACAGAGATATTGGAATGCATATCTCTCCAAATCAAATGCCACTTCTTCTTCATCATATTTTATATTTCTTGCATCCAAATATTCCTTAAAATGCTTTGTCGGTCCATATAAAAATACCCCCCCAGTATGCTGTGTAGGCAGAAAATTGTAAGTAGCATCCACAAAATATACTTTTACATTACTTAATTGATTAATGAGTGTCTGCGGCAACAATACTGTCCTGTCATCTCTTCGTATTATTGTAAAGCTGGCCCCTTCCTGACAAAACAGAGCAAAATGAGATAATGTTCCCAGGGTACATATAACATCCTTTGCAGCATTAATAATTCCTATCTGTTCTCCTAAAGTATACTCTTCCGGCGCTATAATAACATATCCACGTTTCCGAAAAAACTTTTCAAAATACTCTTCGTTTATACCATCCGTATTCTCCAAGTGACTCCTGGTTAAATATATTTTTTCGTAATTCATCTTTGGTGCTGCATGTATCATTTTTGAATATGGAATTTTATGTTCTTCCTTAAAATCATAATGCAATCTCAATGTCTGATCCGGCACTATCACTTTATGAAATCGAGTGGGCTCTTCCAAAAATAAAATACGCTCTTTTATCCCCATCAATTCAAAAATATCCATATTAATATGTTTTATATTAGGAGGCAGCAACATCACAATTTTATAATCATTTTCAAACGCACACCATAATCTGCACATAGACTCTGTAAGCAAATGCCCGAATACTTCAAAACATATTCCTCCATAAATAACTGTTTCGTTTATCTCACTACAGTCTTTAAATTCATATCCGCTTAAACATGATAAATTGATTTGCTTCCCGTTCTTTCTGTCATGACCCACGACAAATCTACCTGTGCTGTCTATAACGCCGCCCTCATAAACCGCATTCCTTACTTGCTCATTTTTCACTATCCTCAACGGCAATATAACACTTTCTTCATATACGCGTATGCATGCCTTCCGTTTATCTTGATAACTGTGAGTTAAATGCATTAGCATTTTCTCTTTATCATTAATAAAAAGTAATTTATTTATGTCATCATAGTAAGTTAACTGTTCATCTGCCTTTTTACATGCAGCTTCTTCATTTTCAGCAGCAACAAAAATCTGAATACCACATATTGACTCTTTTGTATCATTAAAGAAACCACAAATATCCCCATTCTTATAAAAATTACTCCAACCGCTATGTTCAAAATAACAACGATAAAAAATGAACTGCTGCAATTGCAAGCTTTGAATTGATACTGCCGAAAGAGTTCTTCCCTTTCCGACACTGCCTACGAGTTCACCACTCCCTCCTTCTACATAATCAGACTCGCTATTATAATACCCTCTTACCTTAATATCCATCTCTTTACAGTTGATTTCAAGCGCTTCCAACTTTTCAGCAAAATGAAAAAGTTCAAAACCACTTCTACTGTTCGTCCATCCGATTTTAGAAAAATGCGCCCTCCACTCAAGTTCCATCAGGGACACCTCCTGTACTCACGAGTTTTAGAATGAATTGCTATGTCAGCTTAGAACCGCTGCTATAAAGATGAATTCTTTATCCTCCGGTAAATTTTATACCCGCAAGTAACAATGGATTTCCCAGAGGATTTATTATCTCTTTACGTCATCTTTTTTAATGATAATCTGCACGCCTTCCAGCTTAATCTCTACATTTCCATGTACTCCGCACCATCCTCCCCTGCAATATTCTGTCCACCCTACGCAGGTAACGTAGCATCTATAATTTATCAGATACTTCTCATTATCAGTCCTGATCTTTATTTCAGACACAGGATCACTCTTTCCAGTACTTCCGGCATAAACCATTGAACCATCCTGGAAAAACGATTGTATACCTGCTTTTTTCGTAGAAACTTCCACGCATAAACCGAGATCATCCGGTAAATTTGTGATGCAAATAGCCTCTATCGAATTCTTCTCATGTATTGCCTCTCCATTTTCATAAAAGTCAGTCCACCCAAGTTTAGAAAAATGAACTGAAATACACGGTGTGACTTCTGACCTTGCGCTTAGTCTGTTCAAAGCCATACATCTTTTTAACAGCCCTCTTTCATAATCTCTTTCCAAATGCCCAAAAAAGGTTTGGCAGCTATATTGCTCTTCATAATGGTATTCAACTTCATCCATGGATTGAATCCATTCAAAATCGATATCCTCAACTGATTCAAAGGACTTCATATACTGGCCATTATAATAAAGATTATCTTGTAAAAACAAACAATTGGTCAGCAGTTTTTTATTATACATAATAGCTTCATTATAACTGACTGAAGTCATATTATTGTTCTTGGCAACCAAAGATAATAATACCGTTGCCTGCTTAATATGCTCCACCACTTTATCATAAACAAGATATTCGATATAGTGGATACCGCCTGTATCACTCTGTCCTTCTGTTTCTGCATCTGCCAAAATCAAAAATTCATATTTAATGTTGCGCTTATCCAGAGCTTTTGCCAGTTCATAAATCAGTGACAGCCGCCCCTTCGACCTTCCGCAGAAAAATACCTTTGGTTCTGCCAAAGCCTTATCATACGACATCGCAAACTTGTTCAACGGCGCGGGTTCATATATAAATCCATACTTTTTACTTTCTAATAAATCGTAGGAATATACTGCATCTGCACCACTGAATATATTTCGACACTGTTCTATACTTATTTTCATGCTGGCGGCCTGACGCTGTATCCCGTCAAGAAGATAAATCAAAACAGGTACATCTGCATATTTGCTTTTCAGGGCAGCAATTAACGGTTTCGGAAGATACTTTTTAAATTTTGCACCGGGAATAAATAGAATAATATTATTTTTCGTCATGCTCATATAGGTGTCGATTAATCGAACCTGTTCCGGCAACGACTTTTTCCATATATTATAATCTACCGGTTTTGCATTTCTAATCCTGCCGTCAAACACTTCCCTGAAAACGCCCATGCGCATGATACTTTTTACCCCCCAGGGAAAGTAACAAGAATCCAGTTTATTGAATTATTTTCCTTTCGAAACTCCATCATTAATTATTCTCCTCAACAAATTGAACAATTGATTTATGTATTCTTTCGCAATTATTGCAATCGCTAAATGCATAAAATCTATCTGCTCGGTCTACATATTCCTGTTTCATCCGACAATGATTCTTCATGTATTCACATAACTGATTTACCAATTCATCCTGATTATCAATCAACGGTCCAAATGCGTCCCGTTTATAACTATAATAAGGACTTTCTTCAAAATGTGATGGTAAGTCTTTAGGATGATAATATAATATTGGTTTCCTCATATATGCAAAATCAAACTGAATTCCTGAATAATCTGTTACCATCAAGCTGGATTCGGTTAATATTTTTTCATAACTTGTTCCATCAGTTGCCTGCAAAATATCTACATAATCATTACGATCAAAATCACTGATCTGTGAACTGGTAATCGGATGTAGCAAATATACAATTTTATATTTTGTTCTTTTTGCTGTTTCTACTAATTTTTTATCATTAATCAAAGAATTATAAATCCTAAAATAATCTGATTCTTTAAAGGATTCACTATGCTGACGCGGTGTCCCCATCTTACTTCCACTTGCAATATTTCTCCTCCAGGAAGGACTTATCAGTATTTGTTTCTGATCATTATTTATTAATCCATCATACCTTGCCAGCCCTGTTAACTTTAAACAATCAGAGTTAACATAACCATATACAGGTCTTTTAAGATTTTCTATTTCATTTGAGGAAGCACAACAATATAACCTCATATTATCTTTGAGTCGATTTTGATATTGAGCTATATTTTGTACCGTCAGTCCATGTTGAATACAAACGTTCAATGGATTAAATAAATCCTGCAAGTATAGTACTAAAGCACTATCAAATCCAAGGAATCCGAACAAGCTTGCATGCGTATCTAAAATCACTTCCGCATACAACGCCTTCACAAGCGTCTCCTCCGCCCCCCATATCAGCAACCTGTCCCCTTTCGCAAGCATCCGCTGATAATCCGGCGAATCAGACTTGATCACATAATACATTTCAATAGAAGGATCATGGGCGGAAATATAGTCATACATATATTCTCCATTGTCCCCGGCCTTATACAGCTTGTCAAAGGTAATCCAGATCCTTCTGCCCTGATATTCTTCGCTGACCGCAAAATACTTCCTGCGGATTTCCAGCGCTTTCTCCGCAGCCGGTTTCCTGATCTCTGCAAGTAACTTCTGAAACGTCTCTTCTTTCTTCCGGATTTCCCCAGCCGTTACTTTCTCAAGCTTCAACACATTCTTCCTTACAATGGAAAGGCACCACTTTTCATCAAAATGCCAGTACTGTCCCTTTATTTTCTCATTCACATGAGCATACACTTCCCCGGAACGGATCTCAATGGGGATACGGGTGCCGTTAATTTCCACCATAAACTGCAGTTCGCTTGTGTTCCCCAGTGCAAAAACCGGTACTTCCACATAGAATCTGTAGTCTCTTGCATAGGTGATCCCGAATACCTTCTTCAGATCATATACGTCAATCGGAGAAACGATTGAATATTCCTTTCCGTCCTTATACAGGTAAAGCCGGATGTCTTCTCTGCTGATAAAATTGCCCAGGGACAGCAGGCCGTCTATCTTCAGGGAATTTTTACTGTAATTGACGGCAGAGAGAATCACATGCTCCTTCTGCAGTTCGCACAGCGGTATCAGTGTTTCCTCTTCCCTGCTCCACTTTAATACGGGCACGCTGTTCTCTGCCCGGGTTATGGTAAAGCTCTTTCCTGTTATATCCAGTTCTTTTCCCGCTGCCTGGACTGCCTGCGGATCTGTCTCCGCGCCGATATCCGCTTTCCCGATGGCACGCTCCGTAATGTTACCGTATTTTTTATGAGTCCACAAAAGCATCTGTCCGCCATATACCACCGGCTCGCAGATACAGTTTGTCTGCTCTGCCTTTATTTCGATGAACATAAGTTTCATTGCCCGGGGAATATTGAAATTTTGAAGGGAGGCCTTTGCAAAAATGATCCTGCTGTCCACATACTGGAGAATCTTTCCGGTAAGCATGCGCAGCTCCGGAATTTCCTCCCGCTCCACCACGCCTTTGTTCCGGTCGTTCATGTTACAGTTGTATCTTGCAAATACCAGATACAGCAGCAGTATCCTCATGCTGTTGCGCAGAGGATAGTTCCGCTCTTCCCATGCTTGGGCTAATGGCAGAATCCAGTTGCGGAACGAATCCATGTACCACCACTTGTAATGCTGCTCCATAAAAGCAGATGTATTGTCCTCCAGCTGCCTGGTATAGTGGAAGGAGATGTGCTGCAGATAAGTATAGTTCATATGTTCGGCCAGCAGATTGCACAGCAGTTCCAATGGCGCTTCTTCCAGAAGCTCAGGCCGGAATTGCATCTTGTGTTCCTCGCTCCTGATCAGATAGCATCGGATAAAATACGCGTGGAACATCAGATGCAGTTTTTCCGGGGTATCATGCAGACTGATTTCCGTAAACTCTCCCTTTCCCGCCGCCGGAGACATCTTATACTGCACATACTCTTCCTTTTCATTCACTGTCCACGGCGCCAGCGCCAGAAGCTTCGGGCGTCCCTGTTCCTCCGCAAATGCATAAACCAGATCCAGCGTCTTCGGTTCAAAATAAGTGCTTGCCCGAGAAAAGTTCACATATCGTCCCTCTGTATGCCGGCTTGCCCTGTTGTAAGCTTCTCCGACTGATGCATCCTCAAGCGCCAGATATACATATTGATTCTTATTTAATCCATCAGCCGCATCGCTGCATATACGTTTCGTCTCACCAGAAGCTATCGGATCCGCTATGATCAGCTTGATCTTCCCCTTTACCCTTGCCGTCACATCCAGAATGCTCTTCAGCGCTTTTTCCAGTAAATTCCCGTCATCTACATATACGATCATCGAAAAATAGATTTCTTCCATCTTTTCTTCCATTTCTTCTCCCCGTTCCTTTTCCCTCTTACTTTATGTTCAGCTCTTCCCTTGCAAAATCCTTAAAGTGTTCATAATACTGCGTGGCTCGCAGCGCATTCAGGTCCTCCGCTGTTGTCACCTTGATGTTTTCCCGTATGCCCGGAAACAGATGAATCTCCCGTCCCAGCTCGATCATCAGATCCGCTGACGACACGGACTCCATGCCCTTCTCAATCGCCTCTCCATGGGCGCTCATGATCTCCTTCATCAGATATCCCTGAGGCGCCTGTGTTATGAATATCTTCTTCCTGGATATGTTTTTTCCACAGCTTCTGCCGTCAGTGCTGTACAATACAGAATCAATGCTGGGCGTCACCGGCACCGCCGATCCATGCGCTTCCGCATTTGCGATACATTCCGTGATCAGCTCCGGACTCAGGCAGGGCCGCACCCCGTCGCAGATCAGCACCACTTCCTCCTCCGACATCATGCCGGCCAGATATTCCAGCCCTATGTGGATGGACTGAAATCCGGTCTGGCCTCCCGGCAGTATCTCCATTACTTTCTTCATCCCATACGCTTCCAGCTCATACCGCAGCTCCCCGATCCACGATTCCACGCATACAACAACGATTCCCTCTATCCGCTCATGCTTTTCAAAATGCGCAATCGTTCTTATGATAATGGGAACCCCGTCCACTTTTAAGAACTGTTTCGGCACATCCTTCGAATGCATCCTTGTGCCAACCCCTCCTGCAAATATAAGCGCCTTCGCCATCTGTCCTCATCCTCCGGTTACACTATTTTTTCTTCCACCAGGAAATCTGCGATCCTATGTATATTTTTTCCGTCGGAAAACTGATTGATCGTCTGATACCTGGCCACAAATTCCTCTGACCGCAGATACCGCAGGTCAATACGCCCCTGACGGATCCCTTTTTGCATACATCGCTCCAGCTCGCTTTGCCCAAATACTCTGTAGCCAATATATTCCTCATCCTCCGGCACCAGCTTTCCCACCTCTCTCTGATATTCCTCCAGATCCGGCTGATAAAACACAACTGCCGCCCCCTGATAAAAGGCATTGTAGCATACCGAAGAATAATCCGTGATCAGCAGCTTTGTATTCTTCAATGCATCCGAAACCGTCCCATTCCATACATACTCCGAAAGATCTGTCTGCATCAGCAGCTCTGTCACCTTCGGATGAGGCACGATCTGCACCTGCCCCGCAGGTATATATTTCTGCAGCAGTTCATACACCCTGGTGACATTCCGGTAATATCCCGAATCTTCGAAATGGCTCAGCATATGCTCTTCCGAAGGCTTCCATGTCATCATCACCGTAACAATGTCGCTGGAATGCTCACCGATATGCTCATACTCTATGGTGCTGAAGATCGGCAGTCCCGCGTTGATACATCTCTCCTTCGGTATGCGCAGCATCTTTGCCACTGCCGACGCCTCTTTTTCACTGCCTACAACGATGTAGTCAGGCTCCCCTTCTTTTCCCCTGCCAAATACCGACCCGTCCCCCTGGCATTTCAGATAGGTCACGCCATGCTGCAGGAATACAAACTTTTTCTCCAGAAGCGTCTTCCTGACATATCGGTTGACAGCGCGATGCACGTTCAGATGAGAAGGCGTCTCAGTCGAAATGAAGCAGTCCGCACTGTAGAGCAGCCGGTAGTATAGCCTGGAATATTTCGCCACCACATTCGGATGCTTCGACAGTTCCTCCCACTGCGGAGAATTCCGGTCCAGAATAAAGTAATTCCTTGAATGTTCCGACTTTGATGCCAGCAGGAAGATCTCAAAGGTTCCTTCTTCCCCTTTCATGGAATTTTTCTCATAATATAAATTCACAGGTATTTTTCGAAAGGCCCTCTCTACCTTCCCCATATAATACATCCGGAAAGAATTCCATTTATTTTCCAGAGCAAGGAAATTCTGGTCATACTCAATGGGATCCTTGTCCCTTACTACAAGTGTGTAATTCTGGTTCACATTACCCCGCACAAACAATGCCTTGTCTCTGTAATATGCAGATATTACGGGCACATAATAAAACTTGCCCGGCCTCTTCTTTCCTGCCTTATGCCCTACATTGAATTCCAGCACCTCCCCGTCAATATCTGCCTCTATATGAATCGGATTATTGATCAGGGTTTCCTGTGATATGACAGACTCCAGAGGAATTTCATATTTTACCTTTGTATACTTCTTCTGTCCCTGCAGGCTTTGCGCAATATCGACCCTGTGGTTCTGATCTACCACCAGCGTTGCCCTGCGCAGTTGAAAATCCCTCCATTTTTCGCTGTATATACAGCCTTGAAAAGCAATCCGGAACCGATCGTTTCTGAAGCTCACATGCTCTGCCTTATGGGAGAAATGGATAAAACGTTTATACATCTGCTGTCTGTTTGTAAACATGATAAAATACATTTCATCCCGTTTCCTGTTTGTATAGACACAGACAACGCCTGTTGACATTCCTTTCGCGCGATACTCACCGGTCCTCATGAACTCCTCCGGTTTCAGATCATGCATCCACATAATCCGGTCCTCCGCGCCTTCCTCCATGCACATCGGGAATGAAATCTTTCCGCCCCAGAAGATATTTTCCAGATAGATATCCCAGATTTGTTCTCCCCCGCTGCGAGAGATATATTCAGTCCGGAGAATATGCCCTTCGATGATCTCAAAATGGTACCCCATTGTATTCGTTCATAACCCTTTCATAGATTCGTTCACAGCATTTCTGATCCAGATATGTATAGAAATCATTTACTCTTTCACCATATACATCCTTTTCTTCACATCCGTGTTCCATATAATCAAATATTACTTTATAAAACTCCCGCGCTGTTTCTGCAATTTCCCCAAATCCCATCTTCTCGTAATCAAAATACCCCTCTTTGTAAGTATGGGACCTGAAAAATTCTTTCCTGTCAAACTGGCAGTAAATGACCGGTTTCTTCAAATATGCGAAATCAAAAGCAACCGACGAATAATCTGTGACCAGAATGCTTCCCTCCGCAAAAAGCTCCCTCCAGCTTGTGTCATACGGCAATGTGACCACTTCATCCGCTGCATGAAATTCCCTGATAAACGGCTGCATGATCGGATGGGGCATGAATATAACCCGGTAACCTGCATCCTTGCATTTCTTCAGAAAATGTCTGTCATTCAGCACTTTATGATAAAATCTGTAATAACGGCTCCTCCTGAATCCATCCTTCAGATACCACCGGTATATGCCCTTATCCGCGTCCAGCCTTTGTTCCATGAAAGCTTTCCGCCAGGTGGGCATAAACAATATGGCTCCGGAATCCCCATGATACAGCCTGTCCAGTCTCGGCATTCCTGTGTTCCAGACCCGGCTTTCCCCGTACCAGTAGGGATACTCCAGAAAAGCTTTCTTTTCTTCCGGCGCGCTGCAGACAATCGCATGAAGGTTTTGAGCATACCGGTTAAGCCATCCTGTCTGATCGTCTTTTGTGATTCCATGCTGCAGGAAAACCACCTTTGCGCCATGGTATAGATCCCGGAAATATTCTTCCAGATTTCCATATGGATTTTCTCCCCAGCCATTCAGCTGCGAGGTAAATATATAATCAGCCAGAAGCAGCAATATACAGTGTTCTTTCGACAGGGCATCCACCACTTTTCCTGTCCTGCTCAGTCTGTCATGATCCGGACAAGCCTGATCGATTACGAAATAACAGTCCGCATTTTCCGGATTTTGCTTACAGACATATTCAAAAAATGCCTCCCCATTATCATCCGCCTTATCAATGCGGTCCATAAATAACCAGATGGACTTTTGTTGTTTTCTTTTCCTTGTAAAATATTCTTTCCTGATCTCAATCACTTTGCGGGCATCCTCAGCGCCTGCTTTTGCTGCGACGGCATCCTGAAACAAATGTTCAAAATCTGCTGCTTCATCATCTGATATCTTTTTGGCCTTGATATGACAGCCGTCCACAAATAATACCCAGCCATCCCGAACCGCATATTGCTTCTCCAACACATCGGCAACCGGAGAAAATCTCATGGAATTGATCTTCCCGCTTCGGCATTTAATCCCGCTGCATTCATAGCAGAAAGAAATATCATAATGCTCCCTCCCGTCAAGCTTCTGCTCATAAACAAAAGCAGTCCTGGTCTCATACACCCTCCCCTTATGCTCCAGGTCCAGTCCTGCATCAAATTCCCTGCAGCCGTGTTCCTTCCCGTTTATCCATATGGAAAACCGAAAACAATCCTTTAATACAGAAGGCCATGAAACGTTTCCCTCTATTTTAAGAATGCCATTTTCAATGGTAATAAAATGGATATAGGTTGCAAGATAAGACACATTGGCTACGTTGGTGTCCCCAAAACGAAACATACAGTCACCGCCGATATCGATCAGCTGATATATTCCCTTATATTTGGAGTACAGAACATCAATGATCTCCGGCAGGTTCGCCATTCCGATTTCCCGGATGATATCCTGATCCGATGTTTTCTCAAGCTTTTTTCTCAGTTGATATTTGTTGAGGATACGGCTGCTTTTTATATCCTCTCTCCGCATAAATGTAAGCAACACTGATTCCCTCATTAATCCACATTGATCTCAAGCGCAAACTTCCGCTCTATTGCCTTAAGGTATTTCTCTTTGTAACTGGCTGCGATCAGCATGGGGGCATAAGCATCCCTGCCGCTGATACGGAACATATAGGAAAAGGCGCTGAAATGTTTCCGATATTCCTTTACAAAATCCAAAATTCCTCTTTGTATCTCTCTGATCCCCTCCTGATTGGCATCGCGCTTGCCGAACATAAGTTCTGCGCCAGGATCACCCGGTAATCCCAGGGTACTCTGGCAGAATCCCGTAAACTGCGGCGTAGGAGAGGACAGCAAAAGCTCCCAGAACACATTGTAATCTTTGTTTGGATCATGTTTCTTCAGCAAATCCCGATTATGCCTCTGGGAATACAGATATGCCACCATCTGACCGCTCTGCAGAAAGCTCTCCGATGCTTCCGGAGATTCATTATGAACCGTATTTGTACCTGCAACGATGCCGATCACCTCACAGGGAATTCCCCATTCCCCGGATACCAGATGGCGAAGGGTCATAGCGCCGCTTCCCGCCCAGCCTATATCCACCGCGGCTGCTCTTCTGCTTCCTCCCAGAACCTTCCCGTAATACGCCTTCGCAGCCTCGCTCTGTCCATGATAAGCTTCCAATACCCGCTCCCAATTCAGCTCGATCAGTTTCTTCAGCGAATCCACATTTTTATCCGTAAGCTCGTCGTCGAGTCCAGGGACGCTGTCCGCTTCCCCCGAACCGTCCCCTGCTCTTTTTTCAAACCTTTCTGCCAGAAAGTCCAATTCCATGGAATGCAGCACATCCCGGATCCGATAGCCCTGATTTAATTTATGATAAAGAAACCTCCTGAGATAATCCTGTTTATCGTATTCCGCCTCCAGCTTTGCAGCCGCTTTTCTTGACCAATATACATATTCCGTATTTTCATCCGGATACAGATAGTCGTACGCCTGTTTTAATATATCTCCGTCCCGGGACAAAAACAAAATCTTATCTACAGAGTTCATTCCGCAGTAATCATGTATAAAGCTGCAATAACCCAGTACAAATAATCCACCGTAGATAAACCCGTACTCATACTCCATAGAGTATTCCTGAAGCCCGCAATAGATGTGATTATCCACAATTCCACGATAAGCGCTGCCTACCATGGGCGACATATCATAGGAACGGAATAATAACGCATTCCGATTGACATTAGGATAATACCTGGTATCAAATCCACACTGCTTTCCCATTTTCACGTCACTGTGTTCATTATCACCCACATGAACTATCTTTGCGCTTTCACTGAACTTCTCTTTCACCAGACTGTAAAGTGTCCCGTCGCTTTTGCTTTTTCCATACTCACAGGATACATACAGCTCTGAGAGGCCGGTATAGCCATTTTTCTCCAACAGTTCACGAAGAAAGTCCCCGGGCAGATACATATCCGAAATTACGATTATTCTTTTACCTTTGCCGCGCAGCCGGCGAAACACCTCCAGCATAAAAGGATTTGCGTAGCAAAATTCCATTTCAATTCTCTTTTCCGTCTCCATTCCCTGTTCTGCCGACATCCCAACAGCGCGCTCAATCTGTTTCCAGATATCCGAAAATGAAACTTCGTAATGTCCTCTTTCCTTATCACATTCCACCCGCGCAAGCCTTTCCTGCTCCATGCGGATCCTTTTGAAATCCATTACGCCGAAAGTAGTGCCCAGAAAATAAAACAAATCCCCCGGCTCTGAAAAGGGCCGGAATATCAAGGTATCAAACAGATCAAAAGAAATAATGTCATACCGTGACAGATCTTCAGCCAAATCATCCACAGTCATTCTCTCATTTAAGAAGGAAGCAGATTCTGAGCTTTGGGTATATAACCTTTTTCTCTCATAAATCTCAACAGTCTCCGACTGATCCAGAAAACGACAAAACAAAATATAATAGCAAAAATTCAGCCAGAGTAAATATACATAAGACAAAATTTTCCCTTTTCTGTCTGCCCCGTCATGAAGCCTGTGATATCTTGTTCTGATCCCGTCATGACGGTTCACAAGGAAATCATAGACCTTCCTTCTCATGTATACTCACCAGCCCTTCCCAAAGATAGAAATTTCATTTAGCCGAATTGATTTTTATACGCACTGCATACGGTCCTGGCATCCCCCACCATCTGCAGCTTCCCTTTCTCGATCCACACCACTTTCGTACAGTTTTCAAGAATCGTACCCATCCCATGGGAAACCATCAAAACAGTACTGCCT
The DNA here is from genome assembly GCA_910585805.1 of uncultured Acetatifactor sp. GTDB lineage: Bacteria > Bacillota > Clostridia > Lachnospirales > Lachnospiraceae > Acetatifactor. The sequence goes on along the minus strand of CAJUFB010000025.1, from coordinate 37,199 downwards.
CCATGGATCATCTCTTTCACCCTGGCCAGACTCTTCTTTCTGAAGAATTCATCCCCCACGCTCAATACCTCATCCAAAATCAGGATCTCCGCCGCATCTCCGACAGTGGCAATGGAAAATGCAAGCCTGCTGACCATTCCGCTGGAAAAGTTCTTGACTTTTTCATCCATAAATCCTTCCAGTTCGGAAAACGCTACTATCTTTTCGTAATTCCTGTCAATAAACTCCCTGGAATAACCGATGATTGCGCCGTTCAGATAGACATTTTCTCTCGCGGACAATTCCGTGTCGAATCCCACTCCCAGAGACAGCAGCTGGACTTTCCTTCTGTCTACAGTAACCTTTCCCTCCGAGGGCTTTAATGCTCCGGATACTATTTTCAGCAGTGTGGACTTTCCTGAACCGTTTGTCCCTATAATCCCTACCACTTCGCCTTTAAAAACATCAAAGCTGACATGATCCAGAGCCACAAGCTCTTTCGTTGAAATCTGCTTTTTCAGCTTCTGTATCAGAAAATCCTTCAGTCCGGACGTGCTTCCGGTAGCGATCCTGAACTTCATTGTCACATCATTGACTCTGATGATGGGAGTTTCCTTCTTCTCCTGCCGAACCTCTTCCGGGATGTCTTCCGTCAGTTTCTTTTGTGCTTCCGGCTTTTCCCTGGAAGTTTTTTCTTTTCCGGCTGCCTTCTTTGCATCTGCCGTACTTTCTTTTCCGGCCGGCTTCCCGTCTTCGCAGGGATTTTTCTTCCTCTTTTCCCGTTCAGCTCCTGTTTCCTGCTCCGTTATATTGTCTTCCCCGTACAACGCCTCTTCCTCATACAATTCATTTTCCCCGTACAGTTCGATTTCCCCATACAGTTCCTCCTCCGCATAAAATTCTGTTTCTTCCTCTCCTTTTTCCTTTTCTTTCCGCATCGGATCTCCCTGTCCGGCCAGTACTTTTTCTGCTTCCCTTCTGCTTTTCTTCCGCATCTTTCTTCTTTTATCCTCAACGAAAGTTACCAGCAGGAAAACAGCCAGCATCAGGCCGCAAACTATCGCAATGGTAATCGTGATTTCTCCCACAGCCATTCCCCCTTCTATACCCTCTGCATGATATTATTCTGCTCTTTCCTGAACACGACCCAGCCAACGGAAAAACTGACTGCAGAAGCCAGAGTCAGTTTCACCCAGGCCGAATAATGGGGGACCCTTCCATATACCATACATTCCCTTGCAATGTATATGGATAAATAAACCGGGTTGTAACCTATAATCCTCTGGAGGGATTCCGGCAAAGCAGATACCGGATAAAACAGGGCTGTCAGATAAGTTAATATTCTCAAAAACACGCCGTACAAATATCTGATGTCTGCAAAGAATACATAAAGAATGGATAATATATATCCGATCCCCATGGCAAATACAAACAAAAGGATGATATCCAACGGAAGAAAAAGCATGGTCCAGGAGGGGCGAATGCCGAACACCACCAGCATCACCACATATGGAATCAAAGAGTATCCCAGGTTTACCAGCGCCGTAACCATCCTTGAGATCACAAAAGTCTGCCTCGGCAGCCTGGCCTTGAGCAATAGCGACTTATTATCGACCAGCGCAGACATTGCCTGGCTTGTCCCATCATGAAACAGACTCCAGAGAAGACTCCCCGTCAAATAATACAGCGGAAACTTATCAATGGAACGTTTAAACATATAAGAAAAAACCATTGACATTACGATCATCATCAGCAGAGGATTCAGCACGCTCCATATGATCCCCAGATGACTTCTCGCATATTTCCGTTTTACCTCCCTGCCGGTCAGCTCCTGGATGACAAAGATATACTGCTTCTTATCTCCAAAATAATCCACCAGCGCCTTTCCCCTTTTTTTCAGAAATGTCCTGCCCTTTATCCCGGATATCAGGACAACTGCCAGGAGCAGGCACGCCCCGGAAACGGCCAGGACCGTCAGATTACGTTTCCGGGTCTCCCTGCCCTCTTCCTCCCCGCTCTCATTCCAGGCGCTCACATCCTCCGCCTTCCATTCCTCCAGTGCGCCGGAAGTGGTATATCGGTAGTATCCTCCCCCTCCGCCTGCGTTGATCGCATAGAAGATGGTGCCTGCATCCGCCTCTTCCTCCGGAAAGCCTTCCGGCAGGCTGATGCAGGCTCTGGGCGACAGGATATAGATCGTCTGCCCGTCCACTTCCATCTCACTGACCGGATAGAAATCATCTGTATCCTCTTTATACGCGTACAGATGAGGACTTCCGCTCCCATCCATCATCAGGACGACCCTTACATTTCTTCCCTGGTCGGAAATATACGTAAATATCTCCTCATGCCAGGAGCCAGTTACAAGGGTATAGTCCCACAGCGTGATATCTGGTTCATAATCTACCATGTCAATAATGTACAGGACATTTCCGCTGCCGTCAGTGATACTTCCCGCCACATGGATGACCGTTCCCCAATCAGGCTGTGCGGCAGACTCCATTGACTGCGCTTCCTCATCCAGCCGTGCAAAAAAAGAAAGCCCTCCTGTCTCCTGTCCCTGTATGTCCACAGGCACTCTGGCAAAAGAGCCCACCGTGTAATCCTCCTCCCCGTCATCGGAGGAATATACCCTGGCATCCTCTACGGCCAGTCCCGCACTTCCGCCACCGATGGCCCTGAATTCCAGGACATAGGCCACTTCACTGCCAAATCCCGTCCCTTCCAGCACCACCCTGCCCTCCGACGCTTCTTCGGCGCCTGACAGATATTCCATCCTCTCCGCATCATATCGGAGACTGACCTGATAGATTCCTATGTTTCCCTCTGCACGGAGGAACACTTCCACAGTAAAGGTTTCCCCTGTTACGGAGTAACTGTCCTCTCCAAACGCAACATTAGCCTCCCGGGCGTATGCTCTGCCGCTCCCGGTCAGCAGAAGCAGCAAAAACACACCTGTGAGGATCACAGTTTTTCTCTTTATTATAGCCTTACAGCACTTTTCCACAGATAACATTCTTCCATCCATGATATCAACTCATATCCCTCTGCTGACCAACTGTCTCCCTGCCGTCATATCTTATCCTGCGTATCGGCAGTGAATCACTCTGTCCCTGTCTCCGACGCCGGGGGACCTCCAAGGTCCGTTCCGGGCTCTGATACCGAAGGTTCCCCAGGATCTGTTCCAGGCTCTGACGGCGGTTCCTGGGTTGCATCCCCTCCGGGTTCCGTTGCCGGAGGCTGGGTTGCGCCTGAGTCGGGATCCGGCGGCGGTTCCTGGGTCGCATCCCCTCCGGGTTCCGATACCGGTGGCTGGGTTACGCCTGAGTCGGGATCCGGCGGCGGCTCCTGGGTCGCATCCCCTCCGGGTTCCGATACCGGTGGCTGGGTTACGCCTGAACCGGGATTCAGCGGCGGCTCCTGTACTGCATCCCCTGACGGGGCGTCTGACGACGGCTCCTGCATGGCATCCGTTGTACCGGGCTCCGGCGACGGTGGCTGCGTCGGCTGAGGTGTCGTCCGGGCAGCCGGTCTTTGTCCCGCAGCCGGCCTGGCGGTGGGTCGGGCAGTCGGCGCTTCGGTCACTTCCGGCGCCGGCTCCGCCAGGACATGGGCCGCGATATACGCAACCCGCCCTTTATAGACGATCCTGCTCCACTCTCCGCCTTCCGTGATATCGATCATCTGCACGACCGTCCCCTGCTCTGCTAAGCCCACCACAGCGCTCTCTTCTCCCTGTCTGCCGTATATAGCAGAATCCTCCGTAACCTCCCGTTCCACGGTGACCTCATTTCCAGTCGCCTCCTGAACCGGGGGATCCGGAATGCTTTCGTTTTCCGCATCGCTGGTCATCGGACTGCTGTTCATATCTTTGGAGGCTGCTATGGCATTGTTCAGCCCCGCGATTTTGGCATACCCGGCGGGTTCCGCATCACCGGGTTCCGTGCCGCATCCCGCTGCCAGCAGCATCCCCATCAGAAGTACACTCACCGAAACAGATCTTCTCTTCATATTCCTCTCCCTATCCGTTTATATGCTTCAGCAGGTCCCGCATACGCTTTCTGAGGTACAGCGCGTACCTGCTCAGCGCACAATGCCACAATCCTGCCGCATCCATGCCGGCGCCCATCATGCTTCCCTCCAGCCAGGCGCTCTCCCGGACCCTGCTCCCGTTCTTTTTCAGATAACCTGCTGTCTTATACAGGAGCCAGTTTTCACGGATCTGCTCCGGCGTCAGCTCTGCTGCAGCCTTTTGATCCCCCTCACCTATGACATCGTCACAGAAAACATAGCTTCCGAACTCCCGGGCTTCCTCGGGAGACGGCCTGCCCATGAAGTTTTTCAGCAGGGCAGACGCGATCTTTTTCTGCTTTTGCACGGGGAAATCAGAAGGGTCAGTTCCTTCTCCGGCTCTTTCTGATAATCCCTCCGCATACCGCTTCAGGTATCCTGTGGCTGCGATTATCTTTTCCCGGTTCGGGTTCCACCGCTTTTCCAGGACCGGACAGTACAGCCCGTCCCGCTTCTCGTAGCCTGTTGTCATCCCCTCCGGAGAACTGAAAATGCATTCAAACAGGCTGTTGCTGAAATACGCCTTCCGGCGCAGCCCGTCTGCAGGGCTGAAATACCAGCAGTGGTAAGTGTCCGGGTTCATACCCCGGGGATATTCATACATGCCGAAATAGTATCCTTCCGCCTTCCCTTCATATCCTGCGGAGTCCAGCAGATGCTGCAGGCTTTTCTGCATGCTTCCTGTCCAGCCGCTGTCCACCAGCGCCCAGGGCACCGGCTCCAACAGCCCCTCCTGTCTCAGGTATCCTGTCACAAGTGGATATGCGTGACGTGATTTCCGTGTCATTTTGTCCATAAAGGGCTTACAGGCTGCCAGCAGTGTCCGCAGTTCCTTCAGTCTCCGGTAAGTCAGAGGCTTTTCGTAATCCTCTGCCATTCCTGTCAGAGCGGCGATCTCTTTTCCCTCTCTGTCAGTCAGGCCGGCCCTGAACATCAGCTTCCGGAAATTTACATCGATGCCCCCCAGACAGATATAGGAGAGACTCTCCTCCCCAAGCAGATGATACTCCGCTCCCCGCCAGGCATACCGGGAACAGTACAGATACCTGCACTCTATGGAAATCCCTTTTTTTTCACAGAAGACCCTGGCTGTCTCATACATGGAATACCCGTCCCTGGCCAGGAAATAGAGCCTCTTCGTCCCGGCGGCCCGGGCTTCCCGCAGCACCCATGCCACATACATGCACATGACAGGTGCCATCACATAAAGTGATGTCAGCTTTTCACAGCCGTCTGCATTTTCACGGCTGTCTGCATTTCCAAATCCTCCTGCATTTCCAGGGCATCCTGCATCTCCAAAGCCGTCTGCCTCCTCCGGGCTCCCCATTAATCTCTCGGATATCTCATACAGCGTCCGGACCTTTCCCAATATCCTGCGGTATGTCTGCTGTCTCTTTATCATCCCATTTCCTGTCTCCCCGCGATAATGCTCTTCCACTTTTCCAGAACCGCAGAACTCCTGTGGAAGAGCTTCCTTGCCCCATGAACCACAGGCCCGGGGACACATCCCGCCGCCAGCGGCCTCAGCATATACAGCCACCCCCATGGCAACATGATCCCCAACGCCCTGAAGCCCTCATACCGTATCCTCATCTCGTCCAGTCTGGACCCCAGGCTCCTTCTTTTATGGGAATCCCGGTCTTCCCGATAGGAAAAAAGCGTCTGCTGTATATTGCAGCCCCTGTATCCCGCAGCGCACAGACGCATGAACAGCTCATAGTCCTCACCTCTCCGCGTCCCTGTCCTGTACCCTTCCTGGGTGCGGAAGATATCGCTCCTGAACATCACCGAGGGATGGATATAGGGTGAAAACCTCAGGAAGTCCTTTTTCCCGGGTTCCTCCGGCAGCTGCCGGTGTCCCCAGACTCCCTTTTCATCTGTCAGCGCCGCGTTGCATCCCACATAGGCGATCCCGATATGTTCCTCCAGATAATCCGCCTGTATCTTCAGCCTGGACGGGCTGCACATATCATCATCGTCCATCCTGGCCAGATATTTCCCCCGGGCCAGGCCGATGCACAGGTTCAGGGCGTAAGCCAGTCCTCTGCTCTCCGCATTATCGATCAGGCGTACCCTCATGTCCTTTTCCGCCAGTTTATGTAAATACTCAGAATGTTCCTTCGGCGCATTGTCATTGCATATGATCAGCTCAAATCCAATGCCCTCCTGCTCCAGGACGGACTGCACGGCTTTTTTCAGATGCTCCGCCTTCTGCCGTCCGCAGGTGCTCATGATCACACTTACAACAGGTGCATCCCCCATACGCTCTCACTGCGCCTTTCTCATACTGCCTTTCTGTGCCGGCAGGTAATGGATCCGGGTGGCCGGCTCCGGTTTCGCCGCTTTCTGCGCTCCGGCAGACTCATATACCCTGCCCATGATCTCGTCCGCGGCCGCAATGTCAAACCTTTCCGCTGTCCTGCAGCCCTCCGCACGCATCAGCGCAAGCTCCTCCGGCCGCATCCGGCAGACCCGCTCAATGGCCCCGGCAAAACTCGCGGAATCCTTCACATCGCATACATAGCCATTGCTGCCGTCCCTCATATATTCCCTGGTTCCACGGTTATCGGACGCAATGACCGGGATCCCCATGGACAAGGCTTCCAACGCCGCCATGCCAAGCCCCTCCCTGACGGACGGGAACACGAGGCAGTCCGCGCACGCAAGATAGCTCCGGATGTCAGGCTGGTACCCATAGAGCCTAACGCTGTCCTGCAGCCCCATCTTCTCCACCAGCCCTGCCAGCGCTTCCCGGTAAAAACCGTCCCCGCATATCCCGTACAGGATCTTCCTGTCTTTCAGCCTCTCCAGGATATCCGGCATCAGTTCGATGATCTTCCGATGATTTTTGTTGCCGCTGAGCTCACCTACCGATAAAAAGAAAAACTCATCCTCCTCCAGGCCCAGACGTCGGCGCAGCCGCTTTTTTTCCGCCTCCCCCACCGGCTGGAACCTTTCCCTGCGCAGTCCCTCGCCAGGGATCTTGTACACGCCTCCGCCTCTGCGCAGATGAAATCTCCCGGCCCTTTTGTAATCCTCCTCATTGATCGTGATCAGGATATCCGTATGATGCGCCAGGATCCGCTCCACATTGTAGTAGAACAGCCAGTTCACCAACGGCGCTCCCCTGTAAAAATGGAATCCATGGGCAGTGTAGATCACCTTTGGCTTTTCTTCCCTGCACAGGGCCGCTGCCATCCTTCCCAGCAGACCTCCTACCGGAGTGTGGCAGTGTATCAGGCTGATCTTCTCCTCTCTGATGAGACTGCACAACTGACTTAATGCCTTCCGGTTCTGCTTCCACATATAGGGAGATTTTTCCACATCCACCTGGTGCAGGATCACGCCGCTTTCCTTCAGTTCCTGCTCTTTTACACTGTATACCGGTTCCCTGAAGTTCGCGGCTGAGTGTACCTCATATCCCATCTTCTGCAGCAGCGCCACATTATTCATCTCAAACTGTGCCACAAATCCGCCCACCGTAGCCACAAACAGCGCCTTTTTCTCAACTTCCATTTTCATTTCCCACCTTATCCGTCTCAACGCCTGCAGCATTTACAGTCAAAACTTTCCCTCTCATGCGCCCTGCTGCTTTTACAGTCAAAGCTTTCTCTCTTGCGCCCTGCTTCAGCCATGTCTTCATCATCCGAAAGCATTACATCGGGCATCATACCCGACATAAAATATGTAGTCTCATAATCACCGCTATCCCCTGCCACACCGATACCCTTCTTTTTTCCGAAAAGCCCTTTGCCGGACTCTTCTGCCACGCCTGCACATCCCGCACCGTAAACATCTTTCCGCTATATCGCACAGGCCCCCGCCCATGATTCCCGATGCCGGATGTAAAACCGTCTCATTTCTATTTAAGAACTGTCGGAAAATAACTGCTACAACTTCTGTAAGAAAAAGCTTTGAAATACAAAGAAAACGGCTTTAAACTCGCAGCAGTTATTTGCAGACAATTCCTTACTCCCGTCTGCCCACATCCCGGGCAGACGGGACAACCACATGTTTTAAGGATAATATCTCTGTTTTTCCTTTTCCATATAACGGGATCTCCCCGCAATTAACCATGCATGATTAATTTCTTAAATGTAATTTCTGTGCGGCTTTCCCGGAATATGCCGGAAAAGCCTGCTTGCTGTTACCTGTTGTAACGGGCCTTCTTTGCGCAGAATGCAGCGCCCGCTGCCAGGATAAGAGCCATAACGCCTGCAACAGGTACAGTCTCACCGGTCTTGGGAGCTGTAGCAGGAGATGATTCGCTCTGATCATCGCTGCTGTTATTGTCGTCATCGCTTACGGTCTCAACCTTTACTTCCTGCTCTACAATGACAACGGGTGAAAAGCTGGTAAATGTCGCATGGATCATGCCGTCCTTTACGGTTGCGGGAAGTACTTCAAATCCGCCTGCCGCAAGGAAGTGGATTACAGCATAACGCACATTCTCCTTAACGCCGCCTTCCAGCTTGAAAGGAACTGTTACACCCTTTGCGATCTGCTCATCACTCAGTCCCTCAGGCTTTACCAGGTCAAAAGCTGCCACAGGCCTGGGCTCCCCTACGAATGTAACATTCTGGTCTGCTGCCTTGATCCTGCCCTGCACATCATTGACTGCAGTACTGCTCGCAGCTGTTGTCTTTACCTCTTCAAACGTAGCAACATCCAATGCTTCCGTCTTAAATTCAACGGTTACTTCCTCCCCGTCGATCACGATGGTGCTGGGCGGAACTGTCGCCGCATCCTTCATAGCCTCAGAGGCTGCATCGCTGTTGCCTCCGTTGACACTCTCTGCCTGTGCTGTCATGCCGAATACCAGTGCCGCAGCAAGTCCCAGTGCCAGCATTTTAGAAAATCTTTTCATTGTCTTTCTCTCCTTTCCTGTATTACATGTGGTTATATCAAGCTTTTCAGCCTAATACCTTTCTCAGCGGATATGGCCTTCATCCACATCCTCATAAAAGATCCCAAGAATCAGCTCATATAATGCTTTCTCATCTACATAAAATTCCTCAAAGCGGTCTCCCATGACAGTCTCCCCTGCCAGGGTATGCATATCCGCCCTGTCAAAGCTGTACCCAACTGCCTGCGTCGCAAGATAACTCACTTCGTCCACGCTGATGTCTGTCACCATATATCTTTCCAACACGCCGTACAGCGATATCGGGAATGTGATGTCTTCCTTCAATCTCCCCATGGCGGCTGCCGCATAAGCCTCCAGATACTGCACCTGCCTCTCCAGACGGTCTCCCGCACTGTTGAAGCTTGAAACATCCCTGTTGTGCACATAATCGTATGCGTTCAGTCCTTCCAGAAGGACCTCCTCCCCTTCCTTTATCTTAATGTCCGTCAGCTGCATGTCTTCCAACGAATACAGACGGATCCCTCCCACCGCGTCATTGAGGAGCGGCACCGCTCCCATATTGATGGCGCAGTACCCATGAACGGGCAGACCATAGAGCAGCTTTGACACAGCCTGCACGCTCCTTACACAGCTTTCCTCCATCCCGTCCCCGTAGGTATGCTGCAGGGTGATCTGTCCTCTGGCAGTGCCGATATACCTGCCGTCTGTCTCATATACTTCCAGTTCCGTCATGGTATCCCGCGGGATCCCTATGACAGACATCTTCTTTCTGTGGGGATCCAGCACCAGCAGGAACAGCGCATCCGACTGTCCTCCGTACTCCCCCTCCCCTGCGGGCTGCGCTTCCTCCAGCCTGTCGATCCCCATGAACAGGAAAGTCAGGATGTCGGCATTGTAGCGGTAATGAACCCCGTTGTACCGGATATCCCCCTCCTGCCAGTCCTCCGTTTCCTCATCCCGGATCCCGCCTCCCAACGCCGCGGTCATCTTTGACAGCGCTCCCACCAGATCGCTGCTGTCCGCGCCGTTGTACAGGCTGCTCTTTCCCGATCTCTGCAGGAAAAACAGGACTACTCCGGCCAGTGCCGCCACTGCCACAAAAAACAGCAGCACAGCGACCGCTCCGCGGCGGATTCTCGATGCCGCAGTCCTGCCCCGGCCCTTCTTTCCCCCGCCAAACCCCTTATTCTCCATTCAGCAGCACCCCCTGTAACAGAAAGCGGTTGTTCGGCTTATTGGCTATGCAGGTGGACATGGTCAGGATACGGCTGTCCTCCGTAACCTCCACATCCTCCCGCAGCACTCTGCTCATATCCCTTGCATTCCGGATATCATCCAGATACCCTTCAAACTCCGAAGCCAGTGTGTAATCATGATTGTACATGATATGCGCGTCGCTGTGCTCATGGGCGGCAAACACCTCGTATACCAGCAGGCCTTCTTCCGTGTAAATGTACACGTAGGGGTGTTCCTCCATGTACCGGCTGTCGCTGTACCGGTGCAGCCCGGCGAACATGCTCCCGTTCTTCATATTGTGGCCGTACAGCACAGTCACAGGGTCCTTGAAATCCTTTGCATTATAATCCTCCGTATAGATGCATCCCGGATATCCCCTGCTGCCGTCCAGGTTATAATTTAAGTAGTACAGATTATCCGTGGGGTGCTGCAGCACCGGGTAGTCGATCTGTGTATCCGGAATATAGATCCAGGCATAGATATCTTTGTTGGTATCCTCCTGAAGCTGAACGATGTCCACTGTCTTTTCCGGAATGGGCACACCCATCTCCTCCAGGACAGCCAACGGATCCTTCTCCTCCGACGGGGACCATGTATCTTCCGGTCCTGCATCTGAGGCTGACGTCTCGTCCGGTTTCTGTGTGGCTGCTGCCGCGCTGGTCTGCTCTGACAGTCTCCCGTATTCTTCTTCCGCCTGAGACTGTGTCTCCTTTTCCGCGCAGGCCACCGCCGTGCAGATGAGCGCACCTGCAAGCAGCAGGAAACCCGCCGCTTTCCATACGCCGGCTCTCCCTGTCTCAGGTTTTCTCTCTGTTCTCTTCATTTCCTGAAGCCCCCCTATCCTGATCCGGCACATACCGCACGATATCCTGCAGCGCGCACTCGAGTATGCCGCACAGGCCGTCCAGCGTCGTGGTATTCACAGGCTTGTTCTTCCTGAGCTTGTCTATGGTCGCTCCCGAGATCCGGTGCCTTGTGACCAGAGTGTATGTGGTTTCCTCCGACTGTTTCAGCGTCTCCCAGAATGGTTTGTAATCTATCAACTCCGAACCTCCGTTCTGTTTTCTGCCTTTTTGGGGCTGCATGGTATAATTATGCTTTGTTATGTGTTTTTTCTTTTTCAAAAGGTTCGCCTTATATGCAAGTAAGGCGAACTTTTTTTAATAACTTTAACTATTCTATACTATTTATTCACACATTGCAAGAGGAATTTTTTCTTTTGCATTTTTTGGCAAATCTGCTGATTTCAGATGGTCATTTTCTTGATTACATACAGCAAAATGCTGGCTTTTAAAGCAGTTTTTCAAAGCTCCAGGGATCCTGCTTACGAAAATAACGTCTTATTTTAGTTCAAAAAAGCAACCATCTCCAAAGACTGAGTACGAGAAAAAGGGGGAAGCCGTTGACTGCGGCAATGGCCGCTCCTGATTGCTGCCGCCTCCGTTATCCTGCGCCCCAGGAAGAAGCTGTTTTCCTCAAACCCGCATTTTTCCTGCCTGATCCCATTTCCCGGCCTGTAGCCGCAGGATCATATGTTACAGGTTTCCGACTCGCGGAACGTGTTTACGAAAATGTGGTTTTACCCAAAAAGTTCGCCTTACTTGCATATAAGGCGAACTTTTTTGTTTCCGGCAGATTCACATCCCGGATTTTCCTGATTCCCCGCTTCCCCGGGAACTCTAATCCCTTAACGGGGTGTTACTCCGGACAGGCCAATCACTTTTCACCCTTCCGGACTCAGATCATCCTTTAAACAGTAACGGATTTATTTCGGTATACCAATCCTTAAAATGCCGGCAAATATATGGAGTATATCAATTGATCCGAAAACAGTAAATGGTTTTACCATGCGATGCAGTTTTATACTGCACGTAGATGAATGCCAAGCGTCGCCCTGTCCCGTTCTATATTCATATTGTCCTTTATATTGACCTCACCGAAGAAGTACAGGGAAGCTGTTGTCGGCATGGAAGCAATCTGCTCCTCCAGCACATCCCTGCGCACACTTAAATGATAGCCCCATTTCGCATCCTTTATTGCCCGGACATGCGCCTCACGGGAAAGATACATGGCAAGGAAGGCGGCGGCAGCCTCCTTTTCCTCTTTTGTGGCTGACCTGCGGATTGTCAGCATACCGGAAGTCTGCATCTGGTGTATACTTCCCTCCCTTTTTATTGCGGAATCCTGTATCATCGGAAAATATCAGAGCAGTATCCCTCTCTTCCAATCAGTTTCTCTCCCCCAGGTACAGCCCTACCCTGTTCTCCAGATGTTCCATAAGCATATCCTCCGTGATGCTGCCTGCAAAATACTGATCCAGCTCTTCCCACAGGATATCGCTCAGTTCACGTGGAAAACCATTTCTCGGCCTTGCACTTTCAATCAGCTCCTCCAGCGTCGCTCTGTCCCGCTCTATATCCATATTGTCCCCTATCTTAACCTCACCGATCAAGTACAGGTAACTTACTGTCGGCATGGAAGCGACCTGCTCCTCCAGCACATCCCTGCGCACACTTAAATTATAACTCATATCCTTTGCCGCCCGGGCCTGTGTCTCATAGGACAGATACATGGCAAGAAAGGCGGCGGCAGCCTCCTTTTCCTCCTTTGTGGCCGACTTACGGATTGACAGCATGTTGGGAGCACACATTTCATGTATGCCTCCATCTCCTGCAGGGGCTCCGATATAATTGACATCCTCCCCGTATATCTTTCGGCACGCGGCTATATCTTCCGGTTTATGGACAGACAATGCATTACATAATGTCTTCCCCTCCAGCAGGGAATCGCCCGGCCATACCCCTTCCTCATTGCGGCAGTACTTATCCGCCAGCTCCACAAACTGACGAAATCTGTCTCTGTCAAAATGCAGTTCTCCCGTTTCCTCATCCGCAATGATAAAATAGTTGTCCTCCAGTCCGTGATTCAGCAAAGAATACAGATTATACGGCCCATATTCACTGGAATAATAATCACAGACCGCTTCCAGCCCGGGCGTATCCCGGACACGCTGCATAAAGGTATCAAAGTCCCAGTCCTCAAGATCCGGCTCCACGGCAACCACCGTCTCCAGAAAAAAATCTCCCACAATCCCATACAGGGTTCCATTGATCCTCCCCATCTCCATGGCATTTAGATACAGCTCTTCCATGATGCCCATTTGCTCCAGAACGTCATCCAGAGGCTCCCACAGCTCTTCCATCTCCTCAAAGTTCGCCAGGGTGGGATCAATCAGCACCGGTCCCTTTCCCGCAGTCAGCTGTGTCAGCAGCGCAGTTCTGTCCTTGTTCCCGATCCCCACCAATTCAATGTAACAGCTGGGATATCTCCTGTTGAATTCCGCAACCGCCAACTGATAGACATCCATACTGGAGTCCCATACATTCATGGTAATCCTGCAGATCGGTACCTCTTCCGTGGTGGGTTCCAGGCACAGGAAGTTTAACTGCTCGGAGTCGCTGTAAAGAATCATAATCTTCTCTTCTCCGTCTGTCTGTATACCGGATATCCCATGGGTAATGATCCCGTGATGAACCCATCTGTAGAGAAGCTCCGGATTCTTCCCGGACAGGTCGCTGCGGTACAGGCCGTCCTTATCCGCATACAGCAGGCTGCCTTCGTCAAAAAGGGTGATATAATGAATATTGGTTTCCGGGTTTCCCAACGAGGCCAGCATCACAGGCTTACCGCTTTCCGCATCCATACACTGCAGGGTTATCTCCCCCAGGTTCCCTTTCCCTTCCTGCCAGAAAGCCATACGGCCGTCATACAGAGGAATCATTTCCCTGACAGTGCCGTCTTCCGGTACATATTCCGCCAGAATCTCCCCTTCCTGGGACACCATCAGATACCTGCCCCCCTGTAATAGATGGGCAGCCCCGGAACTGTCCACTCCTAAGCTCTGGATGGTTTCAAGTACCGTGCCAATATCTCCCTGTAGAAAATTCAGAGGGAACTCCCTTACCTTCTCATGGTTTTCATCTCTCTCCGTCAGAATGTACCGATACCGGTATTCCTCCGCTTCCTCCTCTGCCTCAATATTTAAGCCTACATAATGATCCGTGCCGACTGCCGTGCCTACTCCCCACAGCTGATTCACCAGCTCAATTCTTTCCGTCCCCCTCTCCCCTTCCACAGACACATAGGAAAGTTCATCCCAGCATTCATCCATGTTTACAAAGAGATGCTTCTTAAAGCAATAAGCTCTGGAGGCACCCAGAAAAGAACCGGACCCTCCCCCTTCCTGCGCATTCACCGGATTTTCCGCGTGCAGGGAAAAGCCTGCCACAGCAGAATCCAGGCTCTTATTTCCCTTATAGAAATCTTCCGCCTCTTCCAACACAATGCCTGCAATATCGTCCTTCCATCTGCTGTCCGGGCTGAAATCCGCTTCTTTCAGTAAATCCATCACCTGCTGCGCCATTTCCCTGGAAATTCCATAAACAGGTTCCAAAACCTCATCTAATATTACAAAGCTTTTCCTTTCTGTGTCCCCATTCTGCCGGTCTGTTATTGTCCACGCTTCCATCTGTTCCTGCAACTGAGACTTGCTGGTAGTCAGGATATCTTTCTGTTCACAGACAAGCGATATGTAATACTCCAGAAACGCCCATGCCCCCTCGCGGTTTCCTGCCTCAGCCACAATTCCGAGGGGTGATACAGGCTGAACATATACCTTTCCCCTGCCATCGGCTGAAGGATACCCCAGCAGCCTGATTTCTTCCCCGAATTGAACCTGCCATATTGCCGCACGCTCAAAATCCAGGAAATCCTCCATGAACAGCGCATCCTCCGGCATATATCCTCTTGTATAATAGACGGATTCTCCAGTCCCGGCAGTTTGAGGCTCATCACTCCCGTGCTCTCCTATCCACTGAAGAAGCCTCCTGAAACCCTCGCTGTCAAAATTACATGTTCCTTTATCCCAGTCCACATACTCCTCCAGATACCATGGTGCACAAAATTCGCCCAATAAATGGGTTCTGGTGCCTATCTCGTCACTTCTGCCATCGCTCCTGTAAAATCCGTCGCTGAGAAGCCTTGTATGCTCAGGATACTGCTCCGCTATGGCATAGACATCCTCCATGGTCCAACTGTCCGGTTCTCCCACCTGGGACAGTCGGCCAGCAAGGGCCTTAACCCGGATTTCTACCGGAATGCCGGCCAGCTTTCCCCCAAAAGTATATCCTTCCAGTGCATTCTCCAGGAAATCCTTTCTGTCCAGTATCCCGCTTTTCTCCAGATAGGCTCCCAAATCCTCCAACAGCCCCTTCTCCATGCTGTTTTTCAAATCCAGTCCGTCCAGCACAACCAGATCCGGCGGATCCGGGGATACCAGTGCGGCATCCCTCCGGCCTGCCGCCCCCTCTGCATTTTCCGGGGAATATCCACAGGTCTCTATAAACACCTGGTATTTTCCGTTCTGCCTGTTAAACCTGACGGCTGCCTCCTTTAAGGACAGATCCGGTTCAAAAGCGGCTAGCACCACGGGCTCTCTTTCCGCTATTTCTTCCACCGGCTTTCTGGAAAGCATATACAGCCCTTCTAATCCGGCTTCCTCATACCATACCAGAATCCTTTCGCTGTCAATAATGACGGAATCCCGTATGTAACTGTACAGCATATTGCTGTTCCCCCACAGCAGCAGGCTTTGTGCACTGCCTGTCTCTCCGGGGTACTCATAAAAGCTGTCGGCAAGCGAATAGGCCACTTTCCCTCTGTTCACAGAGCAGCTATGCATCCTGGAACTGCCTGACAGCCCCTCCGCCTCCAGCAGAGAACCCCCTTCTGAATGTTCTACCCTGAACCCTTTCCACTGGAAGCCGAAATCCTCATATACGAAATAATAGACATGTCCATCCGTATCACCGAATAGTTTTTCTCCGAAAAAAAGGTTCCCTTTATACCTGTCTGTCCTGATCGTGCCGGTTTTCTGCCCCGCCGCGTCTATTACTGTTATCCCTTCCTCAGTCAGCAGGTATACCCCGCCTCTGCCGTCCACGGCACCCCCTCCTGCACCAGCTCCATACCGGGTAAAAAACTGCGGTATTCCCATTGTCCTTCCTGTGTCCGCCTGCAGACCAGGCATCCCACAGAGGTCATCTGAAAATAGCCTCCCATGCTGCACTCCACCGCCAGATATAGATTTCCTTCCTGATCCACACCATAATCCTTTAAAAAAAGCTGATATATGTCTTCTTCGGATCCATCCGTACCGCCTGCCCCTGGGGTTCGTTTTCCTTTTCCATGCCTTCTTCCATGGCACGGTCCTGAAGCTCTGATATCTCTTCTTCCGAAGGCTCATATCCCTCTTCTCCCCCCATCTCCATACCGGAGGTGGAAATTACGAAAAGGGACTCTGCCTCCGCCAGTTCCACTGTCCCATTCTCTCCTGAAAGCAAAGCCTTACCGATTGACTGTACACTTTGATTTTCCTGCAGAAAATACAGATACTCTTCCCCCACAACAGGCCTGCGGAAACCTTCCGGCAGTCCGCATCCTCCCCCTGAATCTGTTGCGAGACGGTCCGGCACATAGATGTAGCTGGATGCCCCTTCCTCTGCTGTCTCAGCCTCTTTTTTGCCACAGCCTGCAAAACTGCAGCAAACCATAAGTAATATGGAGATTCTTCGTACCAACCGTATTCCACGCATCATCCTGTTTCTCCTCTATTCCATTATTCTTCCCAGGGCTTTTCTTTTTAGTATATCGCGCTTTTCTTCTGTCAGGAGACTCCAAATCCGTAATCAAAGCATCGAAGCAATTGTCCACGCACATTGCATACGAAAATATCTCACGGGATCCGATGCCCTGCGCATCAGTTTCTCTCCCCCAGGTACAGCCCTATCCGGTTCTCCAGATGGTCGATGAGCATATCCTCCGTGATGCTGCCTGCAAGATACAGATCCAGTTCTTCCCTTATAATACCGCTCAGTTCCCAGGAGAGAGTCTTTTTGGGCTTTGCACTGCCGATCAAATCCAGCAGCGTTTCCCTGTCCCGTTCTATATCCATCCCGCCCCCCATATTAACCGATCCGAAGTCTGGGTCGAAGTTTGGGAGACGACTTATCTCTGTCCCCATGGAAGCAATCTGCGCCTCCAGTACATCCCTGCGCACGCTTAATGCAAAATTGATATCCTTTGCCGCAAGAATCTGCCCCTCGTAGGACAGGCACAGGGCAAGAAAAGCTGCGGCAGCCTCCTTCTCCTCTTTTGAAGCAGACCTGCGGATCGACAGCATGCCGGACGGTACCATGACATGCATTCCCCCATCCTTTGCGGGATATCCAACATAATCCACGTCCTCCCCGTAAATAATGCGGTACGCAGCCACATGCTCCGGCTTCTGGATAATCAGGATGTTGCACAGCGCATTTCCCTCCAACAGGGAGGCGCCAGGCGCCACCCCCTCCTCCCGGGCGGGGTACTTCTCCGCCAAATCCAGGATCTGACGGAATTTGCCGCTGTCAAAATGCAGCGCCCCGGTTTCCTCATCCGGGACAAAGAAGTAGCAATCATCCAGTCCGTGGTTCAGTAATGCCACAAGGGAAAGAAGTCCAGCTTCTTTGTCATAATAGTTACAGATTTCGTCCAGCTCCGTCCGTTCCCGGATACTCTGGAAAAACATGTCATAGTCCCAGTCCTTAAGCCCCGCTTCGGCAACCACTGTATCCAGTCCAAAATCACGCACAATCCCGTACAGTGTCCCATTAATCTTCCCCATCTCCATGACGCCCGGATTCAGCTCTTCCGTGATGCCAAGCTGCCCCATAACGGTATCCAGAGGCTCCCACAGTTCTTCCATCTCCTCAAAGCTCAGCCCGGATGGGTCCAGCAGCACAGGGCCCTCTCCCGCCGTCAGCTGCGTCAGCAGCGCGGCCTCGTCTTCGCGGCTGTACTCAGCTAATTCAATATGGCAGCTGGGATACCGCCTGTTGAACTCCGCAGCCAGCCGCTGATAGGAATCCATATCACCAGACCTTACCTGCAGGGTGATTTCACAGACTGGAATCTCTTCCGCAGTAGGTTCCAGACAGAGGTAGTTGTCATTCTCAGAGTCACTGTAAATAAGCGAAATCCGCCCTTCTTCATCTGCCTGAAGGGCAGCTACCTTATGGATTATGATGCCATGGTTGCTCCACCGGTAGATCAGCTCCGGCTTTTCCCCGTTCAGCCCGCTGCGGTACACCCCGTCCTGAGCCGCATACAGCAGGGTCTCCCCGTCCAGGAGCGTCAGGTAAAGGGCGCTCTTTTCCAGTGTCGCCAGCGTCACCGTCTCCAGGGTGTCCCTGTCCATATACTGCAGGGCCGTCCCCCCGTTCCCTTTCATCGTCACCTCAAAGGCAATACGCCCGTCATACAGAATTACCAGCCTCTTGACAGAGCCGCCTTCGGGACTGTATTCCGCCAAAATATCCCCCTCCTGTGACATAAGAAGGTACTGCCCGCCATGTACCAGGCTGACCGCCCCGAACTGGTCCACCGCAAAGCCAGAAAGGCTCCCGACAACCTCCCCCGTCTCGCTTCCATTCAGGAAATCAAGCGGAACCTCCCGCAGGTACTCATGGTTTTCATCCCTCTCTGTAAGGAAAGACCGATACTCCCCATCTTCCTGGATTTCTACGCTGAGGGCTACATAATGGTCCGTTCCGGCTACAGGGCCTATATCCCAGAGCTGATCCTCAAAGTCGTAACGTTTTGAGTCGGCTTTTCCCTCTGTGCCTGCAAATATAACCTCATCCCAGCTTTCAGCCACAGTGTCAAATAGATGCTTTTTGAAACAATAAGCGCCCGTGGCTCCCAGAACAGACTTTTTCATTCCCCCGTCCAGGGCATTCTCCGGCATTTCCAGCAGCAGCGCCTCCCTCGCCGACGCGGAATAGGCATCCATGGAATTGTCTTTCCCGGAAAGGTTCATAACTGCCCAGGGATCCAGTATACCCCCTGTGCTTACAGACAGCTCCTGGCTGTCCGTCCCGGAAGCGTCCTGTGCTGTGCCCGAAGTGTCTGACAATTCTGTACCCTGTGACTGATCGGGAGCACCCGACGATTCTTTTTCACCAGAGCCGCACCCGCCGAGAACCCCTGCAAGAATCACTGATAAACAAATGCTGATGATTGGCTTCTTCATAAAAGCTTTCCTCCCTTTTCCAGATTATCCTGTAAAAAAGCGGCATAACAGAGCCGCCCCCGCTATGCCGCTTAATTCTCCTGATACAAAACTCTGCTAATGATGATCCATTTTCCTTCACTATATATCGGATCACAAGTCACCCCTATTTAAGGTTAATTGACACTATGTCTGACTTCACACTCAAGCTTTCTGCTGCCCGATTGCGTTTCGTCACAATAACAACATTTATCAACATAATATTCATAGACCATAGTTACCTGGCAGCTTTTATAAACTTCCCGACCGTTTGCATCGTATCCAATTAAATGATCATGTGTTAGATAATCAGTATATCCCTCACCAGTCCCCACATGTTTTGTGAAACAATGCAATCCATCCTTGCGATCAGGACAATTCGCTGACGCAATCATAGAACTACATACAAAAATCGACACTGCAATACACAACGCAAAAACAGTTTTTGACATTGATTTCATCATATGTTCTCCTTTCTTATTAGAAGACGACTAATATTTTGCCTGCTCCATTCGCTATATTTGTAAACAAGACCGCGATAACCTCATATATGTTTGAACTATTTTTTATCGATATTCTCTTTCTTCAAAGCATTGCAGACAACAATAAATAACTCGACACATCTATAATACCAAAGAAAACTCTTATTGACAACAATATATTTGGTTATCAAGCTACAAATATTTGGTTGGTTGAATAACTAGTATAATCCATTTTAAATAAAGCCATGTTTTATTATCCCTGATTGTCCTGTCCCTGCCGCTTCCTTGTTCGGGGCCTGGGAGCACGCTTATCCTTATCACATGCATTAGCAGCTTTATGGTTTACAACTTCATAGACGATCTGGCTGATATCCTCTTTGGTAAGGTCTATATCATCAAGCTTGTAGGACCAATGGTATGGAACAGGAACTTTATTGATTTCATTAAAGTATTGATAAATCTGGCTTTCCAATTCTTCTTTGCTTGAAACCCGGATGCCATTCAGCATCTGCTTTGTAAGTTTACTGAAGAAGCCTTCCACCATGTTCAGCCAGGAGCCATGGGTTGGTGTAAATACAAATTCAAACCTTCCGGGTACTGTATTCAGGTATTCCTGCGTCTCCCTTGAAGTATGGGCAGAATGGTTATCAAGGATGAGACGTATTTTATCACCGGCAGGGTATTTCCCGTCCAACATCTTCAGAAAACGGACGAAATCAGAACTTTTGTGGGTTGGGCTTACAAGGGGGATCGCTTCGCCGGTAAGCAGGTCATTGGCTGCAAGCAGCGACAACGTACCCAGCCGCACATATTCATAGTCCCGGTATACCGTGCTGTTTTTCTCGGTACCCGGAACAGGCGGCCTGTCGTCTGCAGTGGTATCCAGCGCCTGCATCCCGGGCTTTTCATCATAGGACAGGGTATGAACCGGCATCCCCTCAAAAGGCAGGAGGTTCCCTTCCCCGTCAAACTGCAGGGAAAGCTGTTTATAAATAACAAGGACATCATGCATTTTGGAATCAAAATCCGGATCGCGCCTCTCGCAGTAGTAAGATATCTTAAAAGGACGAATCTTTGCGTTTGCCAGTATCTTGCGCAGCGTTGTCTCAGTCACGGACGCCATACGGGGATGCCCTTCCTGCTCCGCAATGGAATTGATAAAGCGTGTAAAGCTGGCTGGATACCATAATTCGGCCGAATACCCAAAATCCTTTGGTTTCTGGCAGGCCTTGTTAATGACCCAGGTAATATCCGCATCTGTGATCTCAGCTTTACGCCCGCGCCCCTTGTTGTCCTGTAAGGCTGCTTTAATGCCGCCGGCATTATATTTATCAATGCATAGTCTTACAGCCGTAACGCAGATGTCCAGTTTATCCGCAATAGCCTCATTTGACATGCGTTCTGATTTGAGCAGCAGTACTTTAGCCCGGATGTAGGTTCTTGCTTCTACAGTGCTTTGACGGAGAATCCCCTCTAAAGTGGCTTTATCGTCATCTGTAAGGTTAATTGGCTTTACTAAATTTGGCATAACATGACCTCCCTTGGATAAGGTCATTATACCACAAGCCAAAGCATATGTCTAATTAAATTGAATTATACTAGTATAAACTTGTAAAGTGGTGTTATCGTGTCAAACATATGCTTAATTATGTTGGATTATACTAGACCAATGGAATCACCTCCTGTCGCTACACTATAGCACAAATTGTCAATCAGCATTGTCTCATACACCTACTCCATTCAGACGCAAATTACAGCTGCGCTGACTTCATGCCACCATCTTATGTTATCCACGGCCTTCCCGTCAATTGAGTATCGGTTAATTTACTATATCTCAATTAAAATCACTTTTTGAGTGAGATTAGCAGGAAAATTAACCAAAATCAACCAACAATCAATTGCAATCAACCTCCGAATCGCGTATAATAATTTTGATTAGAATGTTTTGAAGACTATTTCCTCTACATTTCTGCAAAAAAATCGCAATTGCGGTACGTTATAGTTTTAAGGAAATATAAATTTTACCAAAGCAGATTCCTCTGCGGAATACTAACAAAAGGGGTAATATCACTATTATGAGCACAATAGATGTAGGCTCCCTTATCCGGCTCAAACGAATAGAGAAAGGGATGAAGCAGAAAGAGCTCGCTGATGCTCTCCATGTGTCTGCTACTGCTGTCAACAAATGGGAAAAGGGAAAAAACTACCCGGATCCGCAAAATCTACAGGTAATTTCCCAACTGTTGGAAATTCCGATCACAGAGCTGTTAGGAGTCCATCCTGCATCTTCCACGCAGGGGTCTGGGGCAAATCATGCTGTTTCCAAACCAGATTCGCCGCCTTTCTCTGATGAGGAAGATACTTCCTCTTCGGATGAAACCTCCTTTCCAGAGAAGCCTGCTCCTGTCCCGGCGCTGTCGCCGCCGGAGATTTCGTTGCCGCAGACGGAAGATACCGCGAAACCATCCGATATTGCCGTTGTGGATATAGGGGATACAGATTATATTGAAATACCGGAGAATTCCGTTCCTCAACCGGAAAAGGCTTCTGACTGTCCGCTCCCTAAAAGGAGACGGATAAGGCTGAAAACCGCAATTCCTCTTTCGGCATTTCTCCTTGCCGGAATCATCGCGGTATTTTGGATAGCAGGAGGAGTAAAGAGCAACGCACCTTCGTTTACAGTTTGTGATTCCTATTACGGCGAGTATGAAGGAGAATATGTTTACTATGTTATAGCGGAATATGAATCAACTCCAACGAAGGATGACCTTTTTAATCACATGAACATTATCAGAGAAGAATATGGAGACCATTTTTCTGATGTAAATAGTTTTATCGTCATTTATGTGCAGGATTATACCGAATATATAGAACATGGATTTAATGATAACACAGATAGTATAGGTACACTTTATCCATATGATACAGATTAAAACAGTAGGTGTTAGTCAACATATGTGTTGGTACAGCTCAGAAACGCCGTAAACACAACATTCTGATATGACTAAAACACTAAGACCAACACGGTTATTGACTAAAGCCAAACAGTAAAGGAGATGCCACATATGAAACGATTCTATAGTCTTATATTAAGCATTACATTAGCCCTGTCTTTGTCCTTTCCTGTCCATGCCGAAACGGACCAGCTCCCTTTAATCAAAAGCGGATATACTGATGAGGGCATATATTACGAAGTCCACGGAGCAGCCCTCTCGCAATACCGCAGCATCAGTCAGCCGGTAACTCGCGAGGTTACCTATGAAGGAAACATCAATCCCCCACGAGAGCTCTATTGGAAAGAAACCATCCATGGGATAACGTATACTGGAACTTTACAGCTTACTGCAAAATTATATCTAAAAGGACAGACAATTGCGACCTACAGCGGCGTTATCACCGCAAAACCAAAAAATTGAACAGCAATAGTGTAACAACCCCAAATACCATATCAAACCTACAATAACGGAAAAAGTGTACCTAATATAATGTATGCCTAAAATCAGGGGGAGCCCGCAGCTTATAGCCGCAGACTCTCCCTGTCTTCCATATCGTCAGAAATTTTCGGAAGATAGCTGATACAAATTTTTCTCATACTTCAGAAAATACTTTGTTTAATTCAATAAAACACCCATCAAGCACGTTAACCTTTGCCACATCTTCCCACCCGTAATCCTCACGGAGCCTGAAGGAACCGTTGCTGTCCGGAAGAAACACCATCACAGACCTGTTCTCCGGGTCTGCAATCCAGTATTCACGCACCCCTGCCCGCTGGTATAAGTTTAACTTCACAAGCCGGTCATGGCGAAGGGAGGAAGGGGACAGGATTTCAACAATCAGATCCGGTGCTCCCTTGCAGCCATGCTTATCCAGCTTGCTCCGGTCACATACTACGGAGATGTCCGGCTCAACCACAGTGTCAACGTCCTCTGGTCTGTCCCCATCCTGCTCAAACAGCCGAACGCCGAACGGGGCAGAGTAGACCTCGCATTTTTTACCCTCAAGATAATTTGCAAGCTGGCGGAATAACTCACCGCTGATCTTCTGATGGATTCTGGACGGAGTTGCCATCATAAATGCTTCGCCATTTATGATTTCTATAGATTCATTCTCATCCCATGTGAGGCAATCGGCAAATGTGTACCGTGCCTTTTCCGCTGGTAATGCCATAAATCAGCCCTCCTTATCCGCTGTTGCTTCAGTGTTATCACGTTCAATAGCTTCTGCCATTTCCCCGGTCAGAGACCACGCCCCTAATTCTTAAAGCTGTGAATCGGCGCCGGAATCCGCCCGCCGCGCTTGATGAAGGCATCACATGCAAACCGGTTCACCGGCATGATGGGCGCATATCCCAAAAGGCCGCCGAATTCCACTGTCTCGCCCACGCCCTTGCCGATGACAGGGATAATACGCACCGCTGTAGTCTTCTGGTTCACCATGCCGATGGCCATCTCGTCCGCGATGATGCCGGAGATGGTAGTTGACTTCGTATCTCCCGGAATTGCAATCATGTCCAGTCCCACGGAGCAAACGCAGGTCATGGCTTCCAGCTTCTCCAGCGTCAGCGCTCCTGCCTGCACCGCATTAATCATGCCCTGATCCTCGCTGACCGGAATAAACGCTCCGCTTAAGCCGCCCACATAAGAGGACGCCATCACGCCGCCCTTTTTCACCTGATCGTTCAGAAGGGCCAGCGCCGCCGTAGTGCCGGGCGCACCTGCGTATTCCAAACCGATCTCGCACAGAATGTCCGCCACACTGTCACCAATAGCCGGTGTCGGCGCCAGGGACAAATCCACGATGCCGAAGGGCACCCCCAGCATGGCGGAAGCTTCCTGTGCCACTAACTGTCCTACTCTTGTCACCTTGAAGGCAGTCTTCTTGATGGTCTCGCAGAGCACCTCGAAGTTCTCTCCGCGCACCTTCTCCAGGGCGGTCTTCACCACACCAGGGCCGCTGACACCCACATTTATAACCTTATCTGCCTCGGTGACACCGTGGAACGCCCCTGCCATGAACGGATTATCATCCGGCGCGTTGCAGAATACCACCAGTTTTGCACAGCCCAGGGAATCGTTCTCCTTCGTGTATTCCGCAGTAGACCTGATAATCTCCCCCATCAGCTTCACCGCGTCCATATTGATGCCCGTTCTGGTGGAGCCCAGATTGACAGAGGAGCACACCCGCTCCGTACCGGAAAGCGCCCTGGGAATAGAGCGGATCAGGAGCTCATCCGCAGGCGTCATGCCCTTGCTGACCAGCGCGGAATAGCCGCCGATAAAGTTTACGCCCACCTCTTTCGCCACCCTGTCCAGCGTCAGGGCCACAGTGACGAAATCCTCCTCCGTCCTGCAGGCGGCGCCTCCCACCAGCGCAATGGGGGTTACCGATATCCGCTTATTTACAATGGGTATGCCAAATTCTCTGGAAATTTCCTCCCCGGTCTTCACCAGGTCCTTTGCGGCCTCATATATCTTTGCATAGATTTTGTCATTCAGCCTCTGCAAATCGGAATCAATACAGTCCAGAAGGCTGATCCCCAGCGTGATGGTGCGCACGTCCAGGTTCTCCTCCGCAATCATTTTGTTCGTTTCTGTCACTTCGTATATGTTTATCATTTCCATTCTCCTAACCCGGACAAGCCGGAGCCCCAAATTTTACAGCCTCAAATCCGGTGCATTTTGTCAAAAATCTCTTCCTTCTGGCACTTGATCTGTACGCCGGTCTCCTCCCCCAGCGCGGTCATTTCATCCACCATATCGCCGAAGGGCTTTGCCATGGTACTGGTATCCACGATCATCATCATATTAAAATAGTCCTGTACGATGGTCTGGGAAATATCCAGAATATTGATTCCGTTCTCTGCCAGATAGGTGCAGACCTTTGCTATGATACCGATGGTATCCTTCCCCACTACGGTAATAATTGTCCTCTTCATATATTCCTCCGTTCCAGCGTCTATGACGCCTTTTCTTTTTATGATATCAGCCTGCACCTCATTTGTTCTTAGAAATTGCCGGAAAATGACTGCTGGAATTTTCTTTTGATTACAGGGGTCGCGAAACGGTTCCTGTAATTTGCAGACACTTCCGTACTCACGGCCAAAAACATTTGCCAATTATAATTAACAAGTGAACGCTGCACACATGTATGTATTCTGTTCCGAAACGGTGCTCTTTACACAATCACCGCCGGTGTCACATCGCTGCGCCTTGCCACGCGGATATCAAAATCTCCCGCCTTATAGGGGGTATCCCCCATATTTATCTCCATCCGCACAGACTCGTAAGCCAGTTCTGGCAGATTGTTTTCCTTGCTCAGATGTCCCAGAAGCACCGCCTTCATCTTGTCATGAAGAATCCGGCACAAAAGCTTCCCTGTATTTTCATTGGAGAGATGTCCTCTGTCTCCCAGAATCCGCTGCTTCAGGTAATAGGGGTAAGGTCCCACCTGGAGCATGTTCACATCATGGTTGGACTCCAGCAGCAACGCGTCCATTCCCTTCAGGCATTCCACTGTATAATCATTATACACCCCCAGATCGGTGCAGACTGCCACTCTTTTGCTGCCGTAAGCAATTCTGTAGGCAACAGGCTGTGCCGCATCATGGGATATGCGCATGGGATTTACGGTCAGATCCTTTATGATGAATTTCTGATCCTCCTTCACCTCATGGTACAGTCCATGATCCACATTCCCCAGTCCCGCACAGTTCTTCATCGCTTCGATGGTACCGGCTGTGGCATAGATGGGGATTTCGTATTTTCTGGCAATGACCCCCAGCCCCTGGATATGGTCGGCATGTTCATGTGTAATCAATATTCCGTCTATATCCCGCCCTGTCAGATCCAGCTCCTTTAATCCCTTCTCTGTCTTCTTGCCGCTGATACCCACGTCTACAAGCAGGTGAGCCGCTTCCGAGCCCACATAGATACAATTTCCGCTGCTCCCGCTTGCTATACTGCATAATCTCATTTTTCTGTCTCTCTTCTTATCCTTTTTTCGTTCGGAATTGTGCTGCTTCCTTATTCTATCACTATGTACATTTCCTGGTTACTGTTCACTCGGTGCCTCCGCGAGGGTTTTCGTGCGCATTATGCCCGAAAAGCCCGTTGCAGCCGTTCATCAATCTGACGGCATGTATCCGTCAGGCTGCCGCTGTTATCTATCGCGAAATCGCAGTTCTTCCTGAAGCTTTCCTCTGACAGCTGCCTGGACATGATCTGCGATATCTTCTCCTCGCTGTAGCCCCTGGTGCGCCGCAGCCTTTCCCGGCGGATTTCCTCATCTGCATAAATATACCACATCTCATCCACCAGCGCAAGATACCCGCACTCAATCAGCAAAGCGGCTTCCACGAAAAAAAGCTCCGTCTCCCCTTTATTCCTGGCCAGTTCCAGACGCTGCAGCAAATATTCCCTGACGGCAGGATGAATAATCCCATTCACCTGTTCCAGAAGCTCCGGCCTGGCAAAAATCTTATCCGCCATAACCGCCTTATCTATCTGCCCGTCCGCCGCCACTGCATCTGTACCCAGCAGCTTCACAAGTTCCTCATAGCCCCGGGTTCCCGGCTGTTTCACCAAGTGAGCCACCTCGTCCGCCAGGTATATCTCGCATTTATAGCGCTCTCCGATATAGTGCAGTATCTCCGATTTCCCGGCACCGATCCCGCCTGTAATTCCTATAAAACGCATCTATATACCCCTTTATTATACTCAAGGTCTCCAGAATTGATCAATCAGTATAAATTATTGTTTTTTTCCCTTCAGTATTTTCCGAAACTCTGCCCTCACCTCTTCATTGGGAATACGTGCCGTCCCGTCTTCCTCGTGCCAGGTCAGGTATCCCAGATGTATCAGCAGTGTCAGCACATCATCACGGCTCTTGAACGTTTCAAAATCATTCTCAAAACCTTCCGTGTCAACCTCTATCTCTTCCCCGGAAATCAGCCGGAAGACAATCTCCTGCAGCCCCTCGAAATCCATATTAATATATGTCATCAGCGATTCCGCCGCCGAAGTCTTCTTCCAGTAAGAGCCAAACTTCCTCTTCCTCATGGCCTGCATAACCGAATAGGGATTGTAAATTGCACAGGTCAGCATTTCTGTTGTTCCGATGGTTTTGTTGATCAATGCGATCAAACCAGTTTTATCCACATATTCCGACTGCAGGATTTTCTGGAATCCTTTATTTCCCGGATTATAATATGTCCCCACGAAAGTCACCCTCACTTTGCCTCATACCAGTTCTCCCCGGTATGCAGATCCACCTCTAGCGTCACCGCCAGGTCGGCAGCGGATACCATATTTTCCGTCAGAATCTGCCGCACCTGCTCTTCTTCCTCCCGGTACGTCTCTATGACAAGCTCATCATGCACCTGCAGGATCAGCCTGGATTTCAGCCCCGCGTCCCGCAGCGCCCGCCACACCCTGATCATGGCAATCTTGATAATATCCGCCGCAGTCCCCTGTATGGGAGAATTCATTGCCACGCGCTCTCCGAAGGAACGCTGCATGAAATTCGAGGAAGAAAGCTCCGGCACAGGCCTGCGCCTGCCGAACATAGTGGTGATGTAGCCGTTCTTTTTCGCATCACTGACCAGCTTATCCAGAAATTCCTTCACTCCCGGGTAGGTGGCAAAATACTGTTCTATATACTCCGCCGCCTCCTTTTTGCTGATGCTCAAATCCTGGCTCAGCCCGAAAGAGCTGATACCGTACACAATGCCGAAATTCACCGCCTTGGCATTCCGGCGCTGCAGATCGGTGACCTCCTCAAAGGGCGTATGGAACACCTTTGCCGCAGTGATCCGGTGAATATCCTGGTCCATATGGTAAGCTTCTATCAGCTGTTCGTCCCCGGACATATGGGCAAGCACGCGCAGCTCAATCTGGGAATAGTCCGCGTCCATAAAGACGCAGCCTTCCCTCGGTACGAACACCTTCCGAATGCGTCTGCCCAGCTCCATGCGCATGGGGATATTCTGCAGATTGGGCTCTGTGGAGCTGATGCGTCCGGTGGCGGTAATCGTCTGGTTGAAGCTGGTGTGAATCCTCTGATCCGCCCCGATATAGACCGCCAGTCCGTCGGCATAGGTGGATTTCAGCTTGGTCAGCTGCCTGTACTCCAGGATGTCCTTGACAATGGGCGCCTCCCCGGCAAGCTTTTCCAGCACATCTGCCGCCGTGGAATAACCTGTCTTGGTCTTCTTGCCCCCGGGAAGCTTCATGGTATCAAAGAGCACCTCTCCCAGCTGCTTCGGAGAATTGATGTTGAATTTCACTCCCGCCTGGGCATGGATGGACTGCTCCAGTTCCTCTATCCGCTCCACCAGCGCGTCGCCGTAGGCCTTCAGCTCCTCCCGGCGCACCTCCACGCCCTCGCGCTCCATATCGTACAGCACCAGAGACAGGGGCATCTCCATGTCCCGCATCAGCTTATCCATGCCGGCTTCTTCCAGCTTTTTCTCCAAAACCTCCGCGGCGGCAGCCGACACATAAGCGCCATAACAGCAATATTCCGCGAACTGCTCCGGCATAAGCGCCGCGGCCTCATGAAGCTTCTTTTTCCCGAAGACCTCCCCCCATCCGGGTATGGTAAGCCCCAGGTGCTCCGCCGCAATGGCTTCCAGGTCGTAATCGCTCTTTAAAGGGTTCAGCAGATATGCCGCTATCAGAATATCGAAATATCGTTCCGTAGATTCCCGCACAATATAAGGGTAATGCTTCTTGATATCGAATACAGACAGCTTCACCCGCTCTGAAAGCGCCAGAAGCACATCCGACAACTGCTTCAGATCCGCATCCGTCTCCTCTGCCCCCTCCCCGGGAATCTCCTCAAACAGGGACAGCTGCACATTTTCCCTGGCAGACAGAATATACACGACTGTTTCTTCCCCGCTGCTTGCCGCCGCGCTCAGCAGCCTGCCTTCTTCCATGGCGAGAAACAGCCCCATAGATGCTCCCGCTTTCCTTTTTTTCAGCCAGCCCAGGAATTCCTCCAATTCCTCCAGCTTATGGAAAGTTTTCGTGATATCGCCGCCGCGGCTCACGTTCTCCTTCTCAAAACGGCTCAGCATCTGCTTGAATTCCAGCTGCTTGAACAGGTCGTAGGCTTCCTGGGTATAGAAGCCTTCCGCCTTCGCCGCGTCATAATCCAACTCCACCCCGGAGTCCACACGGATGGTTGCCAGTACCTTGCTCAAATCCGCCAGTTCACGGTTCTGAATCAGGGATTCCCGGATGCTCTTTTTGGTGATTTCCTCCACATGGGCATAGATATTTTCCAGGGAACCATACTGCACCATCAGCTCTGTGGCAGTCTTCTGCCCCACCTTTGGTACGCCGGGAATATTGTCGGCAGTATCGCCCATCAGGGCTTTCAGGTCGATGAACTGGAGGGGCATCACCTGATAAGCGGCCTGCACATCCTCCGGGTAATAATCCTCCACCTCGGTTTTCCCCATCTTCGTCTTGGGTATCCGGATCTTGATATGCTCGTCCGCAATCTGCAGCAGATCCCTGTCGCCGGATATCAGGGTTACCTCCATACCTTTCGCCTGAGCCTTTTTCGCCAGGGTTCCCAGAATATCGTCCGCCTCCAGGCCCTCCTGCTCCACAATCACCACCCGCATGGCCCGGAGTACGTCCTTCATCACCGGCACCTGCTCTCTTAATTCCTCCGGCATGGGCTTTCTGGTTCCTTTGTAAGGCTCATACATCTGATGGCGGAAAGTAGGGGCATGCACATCAAATGCCACCGCAAGGTAATCCGGTTTCTCTTCTTCCAGAAACCGAAACATAATGTTCAAAAATCCGTAAATTGCATTTGTATGAAGCCCCTGGGCATTTGTCAGGTCCTGCACACCGTAAAATGCCCGGTGCAGGATGCTGTGCCCGTCTATCAGTACAAGTTTCTGCTTCTTTTCCATATCTTCTTACCGCCTTTTTGTCTGCTCCGCGCTAAGGAATACCGCAGAGTCCAATTTGAAGATGCACACAAACCGCAAGGCGTGCCGCCTTTGGACATGCGGTTTGGCGCACAGCTGTCTTGCAAAATGAGCAGGGGAGCTCATTTTGACTGCGCGTTTTCCGCAAGGCAAGATGCAGGACTTTCACAATAATATCCATATCACAATACCTGCCAGCAACACCACGGCAACAATCTCCATGGCAATCCCCAGGTACAGGAATGCACTGTGGTAACGGATGCTCTTTACTGCTTCTTCCATCCGCTGTTCCAATTCCGTCTGCAGGTCAAAGGCATTTCCCTCCTCCAGACGCTGCATGCCCTCCTGTACCAGGAATTGAATGTCCAACTCTTCCCGGCAGTCCGGACATTGCTGTACATGCTCATAGAAACGCTTCAGGGTGGGATAATCCATTTTCTTCGCTATAAAATCGGGAATACGCTTCTCGAAATCTTTACATTCCATTTTTTTATCGGAATATTCTTCTGTAAAATTCTTTCCTGAATCTTTCCCTTCTATGAAATGTTTTTCTTTCGAATGCTTTTTTTCCGCAAAGCGCTTTTCTTTTCCGGAACGTTTTTCTTCCGCAGGGAATTTCTCTTCCGCGGAAGGCTTTCCGTCCTTTTTGTCCCATCTGCCCAAACTATCCACCTCCTGTGCATATCCCGCAAGAATACACTTCCGTATTCACAGCCGCCGGCCGGTGTCCCCGGTTCATCCGCAGTACCCTCTGCAGGTTACAATTTCAGGATGCCATTTTAGCCGAAATCGGCTTCTCCTGTCATACTCAAGACCGCCGGGATTTACTTATCTGTCTAAAGCGAGCATATATGGCTGGCGGTCTTTCGCTCTCGTTTACTGCTGCTTTCATTGGTGTGCAGTATAAAATTCAGCCGCAGCACTCCAGCGCCTGTGCAATATCCGCAATCAGGTCCTCTTTATCCTCAATCCCGCAGCTGATACGGATGAGTTCGGCAGGCACACCGGCTTCCTTCAGCTGCTCGTCCGTCATCTGGCGATGCGTGCTGGAAGCCGGGTTCAGGCAGCATGTGCGGGCATCCGCCACATGGGTCTCAATAGCGGCAAGCTTCAGATTCTTCATAAAGATTCCGGCTGCCTCACGTCCGCCCTTCAGGCCGAAGGAGACAACACCGCAGCTTCCTTCAGGCAGGTATTTCTGTGCCAGGCAAAAATATTTATCTCCCGGCAGGCCGCAGTAATTGACATAAGCCACCCCGGGATGCTTTGAAAGGAATTCCGCCACCGCCAATCCGTTCTCACAATGCCGTTTCATGCGCACATGCAGGCTCTCCAGTCCCAGGTTCAGCAGGAAAGCATTCTGAGGACTCTGAATGGAGCCGAAATCCCTCATCAGCTGTGCCGTACATTTGGTGATGAAAGCGCCTTCCTTTCCGAATTTTTCGGCGTAAGTAATTCCGTGGTAGCTGTCATCCGGGGTACAGAGCCCGGGATACTTGTCCGCATGTGCCATCCAGTCAAAGTTCCCGCTGTCCACGATAGCGCCGCCCACGGCTGCCCCATGGCCGTCCATATATTTGGTGGTGGAATGGGTCACGATATCCGCTCCCCACTCAAAAGGCCTGCAGTTGACGGGAGTCGCAAAAGTATTGTCCACAATCAGCGGAACGCCGTGGGCATGGGCGCATCTGGCAAACTTCTCAATGTCAAGCACAGTCAGAGCCGGATTGGCTATGGTTTCGCCGAACATCGCTTTTGTATTGTCCCGGAAGGCCGCATTCAGCTCCTCTTCGGACGCGTCAGGGCTGACAAACGTGACATCGATGCCCATCTTTTTCATAGTAACGGAAATCAGGTTGAAAGTGCCGCCGTATATGGTACTGGAAGACACAATGTGGTCGCCGCAGCTGCAGATGTTAAACAGTGCATAGAAATTAGCGGCCTGTCCGCTGCTGGTCAGCATCCCAGCCGTACCGCCCTCCAGCCGGGTGATTTTCGCCGCCACATAGTCATTGGTGGGATTCTGGAGCCTGGTATAGAAATAACCGCTTGCCTCCAGGTCGAAGAGCTTTCCCATATCCTCACTGGTGTCGTATTTGAACGTAGTGCTCTGAATGATGGGAATCTGACGGGGCTCCCCGTTTCCCGGCGTGTAGCCGCCCTGTACACATATACTGCTGATCTTCATATCGTTTTCCTCCTGATCTGATTTCTATTCTGAATCGCCCCCTGTATAAGCCGGAACTATTTTCCAGTATACACATTTAGGAAATGAAATTCAACCTTTTCTCGTTTTCTGCTGCCAAAATCATTGCACGCTTTCTTTTGATGGCTTATAACCGTATTTAAACGCTTCCTTAGCTATGGAAGAATACACAGCCCCTTTTCACCCTCCAGCCTGGCAGATAAGAGGATTTCGCGTTTTCCCAGTTTCCGTATTCTATTTTATGTACCATATATCTCCTTTGCAAGCAATACATTGCAGCCCTGCGCCACCAGGGGTGTGACCGGGGATTTGAACGCCGGACCCGGCTGTTGTCAGGTCTGCTGGTGGTGCATGGAGGCCACCTGGCACTCCGGGCATACTTCCACATAGCAGTTGCCCTCCATAAAGTCCAGCATCTCCCATGAAAGCTTGGCCACGAATTTCATGGGCCTGCCGCAGTCAGGACAGGGAGTGTACTCCCAGTCCTGGATCCAGAAGGGGAAGCCGCCAATGGTGCTGACCTCGTCCCAGTCCGCCCCATAGAAGAGGGGCGCCGGCTCACCGGCCAGCACATAGGGGTTGTCCCCCATCTGCTCCACATCCTCGTCCTCCATGGCCTCCTCGCCGCTGCCCTCATAAGGGAAAATGGGGGTGCTGCCCCCGTCCAGGGTAAAACGGGAGTAGGACGGGTTGGCCCAGGGAATGCAGCCAAGGCAGGCGGTGGCGGTGAAGATACCGTCTATGCCCAGAAAGCGCAGACGCTGGTCCCGTCCGTCCAGCACCAGGAAGTCCGACAGCCTGCCGCCGCACTCCGGACACCGGTCCTTTCGGGGGCGGAAAATATGTACGGCGCCGTCCCGGGCCCGGTCCCCCTTGATGAGAGGATAACAGGTATCGAAATTCAGCTGCCGCCTCTTCCCGGCTTTGTCAAAGGTCCATCCGCCGCACTGGGCATACACCGAGGGGCCCACATACAGCTTTTCCCGCCAGGGGCGTGGATGCTGCTCCAACTCATGGAGGGTCTCCAACGCCTTATCATCCCCCTGCATGGCCAGACAGCACATCAGGTTTCCCGCTGTCATAGAATCCTCTGTCTCCAACAGCCTGGCAATCAGGCCGTCGCGCACGTCCTCCGGGGCGTGGTAATAAATCTCGCTGGGGCGGTACACTTCCTTCTCCAGGGCGGCCCGGGCCAGTTCCGGGGAAAAGACGCCGTGGACATTGATGAGTCCTTTCAGATCGTCGTCCCACCAGTCGTCGTTCAAACGCTCCACATGATCGATGAGATTCTGTAATTTTGCCTGAACCTGCTCCGGGGTCCAGTCCTCGGGCGGGATATACGTTGATTTAGCCATCCTTATCAGCTCCTTTTCTTTTATAGATATAGTCTTTGTTCCTTGCAATCTTCGAAAATTGCGGATTGCTTTGTAACATCCACATTATTGTACTGATTATAGCACGGCCGGTTCCAAATAGCAATGTGCGGTCAGCGCCGGTATGTGTCCTCTATCTTTTGTTGACTTTCCTCCTGACGCTTGTTAAAATCTTTAGTGGATAAAATCATAACTTCATAAACTGACACTCAGACTGCTATGAGCCGGAACAGGGTAAGTTCTGCCCTGTCCTGGTTATGGCAGTTTTTTAATTGCCAAAGTAATCCTCTTACAGCCCAATACCCGAAGGGCTTTACAAAAGACCGGGCGGTAACGCCCTTTACAAAGCAATAAAAAACGTGTTCCATTCCCCACCAGAAAAATCCTAGTTTTTTCATCCTGAAACAGTTGCCACCATCTTGTCCAAATCAATTATTACAATATAGTTTGTATGTTTTTTGCCTTATCCGATTGGACAGATGGTGGTACTGTATAAGCATTGCATGTGGAACTTACACTTTTGAAACTGCACGAAATAATATAGATACAAAATTTCAGGACTACAATGCGCCATCACGCCTGTGTTTTTCGCTGTCCAACAAATCCGAATAGAACGCTAGTGCAAGGCCCTGCCCCCATCCTTGTATCCAATCCTTTGATATTCTGCAGTAGCCATCCCGGTCTTTCATCACCGCCGTCCCTCCAGATACATTCATCACCCGCCCATCCACACTGATATTTTTCCTGGCACCTTGAATGAAATGATTGATATATTTTATATGAAGCGGATTCCCCCTTACCAACATTGCTGCTGCAATTCCAAAGGATGCCGATACTTCTTCATAGGACTCTTCGTCATCCAATATAGTACGCCACAATCCATTTTCTGTTTGTAACAGCTTCAATGCTGCCAGTTGCTCATTTGAAGAACCAACTATATCCAGATACTCCGGATACAGATAGCATTC
Source organism: uncultured Acetatifactor sp. (assembly GCA_910585805.1). Classification (GTDB taxonomy): domain Bacteria; phylum Bacillota; class Clostridia; order Lachnospirales; family Lachnospiraceae; genus Acetatifactor. The sequence continues at coordinate 1,921 of CAJUFB010000025.1, read as the reverse complement.
CGGCAGCACGATACCCACCTGCGCCATGGTATATGCCGCCCATGCATTTGCCCTCCCCCAATAAAATCCAGACATATGATTTTGGGTAAGGTTATTGTAACCATGATACCAAAGTCCGGTCTCTGCATTCTGAAGATACTTGATGTGCCAGTACCATTGATTCAATGCATCATGGATGATATCCTCTGATTTCAGTTTCACCCCTACACGCAGCAGAAAGAATGCTGCCATAAACAGAGTATCAGCCCATGCCTGTTCAGGGAAATCATTTTTCTGCGATACCGTATGCTGCAATACAGAATTTCCAAAACGCAATGCGTCTTTCCTGAGATACTCCGCTTTTTCCATTACTATTTCCCAGTATTTTTCCTCCCCTGTTGATTCGTAAAGCGTAATCAGGCAATGTCCCATTGCACAGGTATTCACAGTCCAATCCGGAAGCCCAAGCTCCATATATTCATCAATCCTGTCCTTCATCAGATTCAGATACTTCTCGTTCCCAGTTGTCTCATATGCCCTGCTGATTCCATAATATGCCACTCCACATGGCCAGTCCCAACTCATGTCCATACGCATGGTGCGCTCAATGATTTTGTCAATCAATTCATAAATCTCATCCTTATCAAATTCCAGTCCAGCCATATTTGACACCTTGTCCTTTCCCATATCGTAAAAAATTATCTGTATGGAAAAGGCTGCCGCAAATCTACATTACAGCAGCCTTTTTCTTTTTATCTATCTACCAGTTATAGTACCATCTAAATCCCAAAGGTCTTCCCAACCTTTAGCTCCTTCCCATAGGAAGACCTGCCCTTTGACCAGGCGGCAGTTTTTATCCTCCAGCCGGATTGCCTCCATCTCTTCTTCTGTCAGCGGATCCTCGGTAACACATTTAAGGTTCGAAATATACTGCGGCTCCTTTACAGAAAAAGGAATGGGAACCTGACCTCTCTGCACTGCCCATTTGAGACAGATTACTGCCGGATGTACCTGATGCACCTCAGCGGCTTTCCTAACTGCCAAAAGGGCCGTATCTACAACATCCTCTGCAGTCCTGTCACGTTCCGGCCTCGAGGGAGAACCTATAGGACAGTATCCCACAGGCAAAATGTCATGCTTCTTCGCATAGGCAAAGAGCTCCGGCTGCTGAAATGATGGATGCAGTTCCATCTCCAATGCAACAGGCTGTATCCTACAGAGCGGCAAGACTGCCTCTAACTTTGGAATTGTCATATTGCTCATGCCAATATATCGCACCAGTCCCTCGTCCACCAGTTCCTCGCATTGATGCCATACTGACATAAACTCCTCCACCGAAAAAGGTTTAGAATCCTGGTTCCTTGCATCCCCGCTGCATCCAGGCGCATGGTAGTTTGGAAAAGGCCAGTGGACAAAATACAAATCCAGATAATCCAATTTCAAATCCAGAAGACTTTTCTTACAGGATTCCTTTACCTGCCCCTCCCTATGCATATCATTCCAAACTTTTGAGGTAATGAATAACTCTTTCCTCTCTACCGCTTTTTCCTCAAAAAGGCGCTGTAGCACCTGACCTATTTTATCCTCATTTTGATAGACGGCTGCACAATCTATCAATCTGTAACCATACTTTATGGCTCCATAAATAGCCTCAGATACCATGTCTGCGCTGTATTTGTCCGAGCCGAATGTTCCGAGTCCCATACAGGGAATCTTCTCTCCGGTATACAACGTTCTTACAGGTATTTTCTGCTGATCGATTCTTCTCTCCATTTTACCCAACCTTTTTACATTTTTGTTAGCATGTGCCTTATCATCTTGTGAGTTAAAAGTTTTCAATAAAAAGAATAACCCTTCCATATGGTTTTATGTTATCCTATAGTTGCCAAACCAAAAAGGATAAAAACCACGCGAAAGAGTTATTACATATATGAGTTTACCA
>CAJUFB010000024.1:16546-51855 GCA_910585805.1 uncultured Acetatifactor sp. | reverse complement strand
CATATATTAACACAGATTCCAAAAATATACAAATTATTTCGCGACAGTTCCTAAGACCAGAAACAGCAGAACAGCAGTGTGGAAAACCAGAGCTGCTGATTGCTGAATTCCGGCAGGGCGTAGTCCTTGGGAGAGATCATAAAATAAAGCAGAGCAATTCCGTAGGAGATCGGCTTTGCCAGATCGCAGCGCAGCGTCCTGTATACGAGAAAAGCAAGCGCTCCCCGTATCAGGATCCCGCAGATCTGAAGGTAGACGACAATTCCCGTGGTAGTGCCCAGAATTCGGATGTAGGGCCACATAAGCGCTGCCGGAAGAAATGCGGAAGTCTGGTGAGGTTCCCACATTTCCAGAAACATTTTGTCGCCCCGCAACAGGCGGCTGCACATGGCGATCTGATATTCGCCGTCATAGCCAAGATTCGTGAACGCCCAGACAAGGCCGCAGCCTGCGGCGATCAATGTAAAGAAAATATAAAAATAATTGTTTTTTACCGCATTCATACCTTTCGATCCTTTTTGACTGCCCGGAACGGTTTCGGGGGGGTAAACCGTCTGGCGGCAGAAATTACCTGCACAGACGGAATGAGGACTTCAACTGTATGATATCCGGCTGTTATAGCAGATTATCAGGATTATAGCTTTCTCCGAGCTTTTTTGTCAAGAGACGGTTCCTGCCTGATCATATATAAATACTTCCGTACGGGATTCCGATAGGGCAGTATTCTGACTTTGGAGTCGGGTTCAAGGATTTTTGGACAAAACGTGATATTTTCCCCTGACAGAATGGCCATGGCAATGTGCAATCTGTCCTGAAGACCGGAAAAAAAGCAGGCAATTTTGGAGGAAAGCGAGAAAATGCATTTCGGGTATTGCAATCCTGAAAAAAGTGGAGTATTAAGGTAATTGGCATAATATTCAGATTCGCAAAACGGCAGCTGCCGCGCTTTATGAACGCCAGCGTGAAGCCGGGGCAAAGCGGTTTGAGACAGTAAACCCCCATGCAACGGGCTGCTTCACCTTGCATGAAACCCTGGGGGTTTACTGTGGATGCACACAAACCCGCAAGAGAAGCGGGTTTGGCGCACAGCAGTCTTGCAAAATGAGCAGGAGAGCTCATTTTGACTGCGCGGTTTCCGCAAGGCAAGATGCAGGACTTTCACAGTAAACCCCCATGCAACGGGCTGCTCCACCTTGCATGAAAGTCTGGGGGTTTACTGTGGATGCACACAAACCGCAGGGCGTGCCGCCTTTGGGCATGCGGTTTGGCGCATAGCAGTCTTGCCGAATAAGCAAGAGAGCTTATTCGGGCTACGCGGTTTCCGCAAGGCAAGATGCAGGACTTTCACAGTAAAAATGAACAGAGAGGAAAAGAAAATGAGTGAAGTGCTTAATGTGGAAGAAATCTTTGCCAGCAGGGTATTTACCTTTGGCAAAATGAAAGAAAGGCTTCCCGGAAGTATCTATAAAGAGGTACAGAGACTGATGGATGAGGGAGGAGAGCTGTCGCTTGCCACAGCTGATGTGATCGCCAAAGCCATGAAGGACTGGGCAGTGGAAAACGGGGCCACTCATTATACCCACTGGTTCCAGCCGCTGACCGGCATCACTGCGGAGAAACATGACGCTTTTGTCACACATCCTGACGAGGATGGCAGGATGATCATGGAGTTTTCCGGCAAGGAGCTGATCAAGGGAGAACCGGATGCGTCTTCCTTTCCTTCCGGAGGCCTGCGGGCTACATTTGAGGCCAGAGGGTATACGGCGTGGGACATTACTTCCCCGGCATTTTTGAAAGAAGACGCCACCGGCGTCATCCTTTGTATTCCCACGGCATTCTGTTCCTATACAGGGGAGGCTCTGGACAAGAAGACGCCACTGCTGCGGTCCATGGAGGCGCTGAGCCAGCAGGCGCTGCGTATCGTGCGCCTTTTCGGCAATACATTCGCCACAAAGGTAGTTCCCAGCGTGGGGCCGGAGCAGGAATATTTTCTGGTGGACAGGGCCAGGTATCTGCAGCGGGACGATCTGATCTTCGCGGGACGTACTTTGTTCGGGGCTCCGGCGCCGAAAGGGCAGGAGCTGGAGGATCATTATTTCGGCACCATCAGGGAACGGGTGGGAGCTTATATGAAAGATCTGAATGTGGAACTGTGGAAGCTGGGCGTGACAGCCAGGACACAGCATAACGAAGTGGCTCCCGCTCAGCATGAACTTGCGCCGGTGTATGAGACGGCAAACATTGCGGTGGACCACAACCAACTGGTAATGGAAACCATGAAAAAGGTTGCGGGGAGGCATGGACTCACCTGCCTGCTTCACGAGAAGCCTTTCGCGGGGGTCAATGGCTCCGGAAAGCACAATAACTGGTCTCTGGGAACTGACAATGGTGTCAATATGCTGGATCCCGGAGACACGCCTAATGCAAATATTCAGTTTCTGCTGGTTCTGGCATGTATCATGAAGGCGGTGGACACCCATGCGGATCTGCTGCGCCAGAGTGCTTCCGATGTGGGAAATGACCACAGGCTGGGCGCAGACGAGGCTCCGCCGGCCATTATCTCCATTTTCCTGGGAGAGCAGCTGGAGGATGTGGTGAAGCAGCTGGTGGAAACCGGCGAAGCCGCCCACTGTCTGGAGGGAGGCAAGCTGGAGACCGGTGTGTCCACCATTCCGGAATTTGAGAAGGATGCCACGGACAGGAACAGGACATCACCCTTTGCCTTCACCGGAAATAAGTTTGAATTCCGCATGGTGGGCAGCTCGGATTCCGTGGCCAGCCCCAATACCACATTGAATGCCATTGTGGCGGAGGCGTTCTGCGAGGCTGCGGATGTGCTGGAGAAGGCGGAAGATTTTGACCTTGCGGTGCACGACCTGATCAAGGAATATATGACAAAGCACCAGAGGATCATTTTCAACGGGGACGGTTATTCCGGGGAATGGGTGGCGGAAGCGGCAAGGCGCGGTCTGCCCAATATCAAGTCCACAGTGGAAGCCGCATGTACGCTGACTACGGACAAGGCAGTGCGGCTGTTTGAGAAATTCGGTATTTTCACAAGAGTGGAGCTGGAGTCACGGGAGGAGATCATCTACGAGACTTACGCAAAGACGATCCGCATTGAGGCCAATACCATGATCGATATGGCGGGGAAGAAGTATATCCCGGCAGTGGTAAAGTACACAAAGTCTCTGGCGGAAGCGGTGATCGCCGTGAAGGAAGCCGGAGTGGAGCCGGAGGTTCAGAGGGAATTGCTGGCTGAAGTAAGCGGAAAGCTGACGGAGACGCAGAATGCGCTTGTTAAATTGAAGAAAGCAGCTGAGAAGGCTGCAGCAATGGAAAATGTAAAGGAGCAGGCGTATTTCTACAAAGATACGGTTCGGGAAGCCATGGATGAACTGCGGGCGCCTGTTGATGAACTGGAGAAAATTGTGGACAGGGAGGTATGGCCGGTACCTTCTTATGGGGAGCTGACTTTTGAGATTTAAGGGGTATTTACGGCGGGGAAGCAGCCGGCGGAAAAAATTTGAATTTTTTTGAATTAGGGTATTGCAAAATGGAAATACTTCGTGTATAATAAGTCAAGTAGTCAAGACATAGGGCTATCGCCAAACGGTAAGGCAACGGACTCTGACTCCGTCATTTCAAGGTTCGAATCCTTGTAGCCCTGCGAAGTAGGGAATATCCCTAAGGAAAACCTCCGAAGAAAAGGTCTCCGGAGGTTTTTTAGTGCCTGGAAAACTTGATGTTTACTTGGCTTTTCAGGGAAATGTTGGTTTTTGGTAATTTTTAAGGAAGGAAACCTGCTGCGAAATATCTATACAAATGTCGTTATTTGTGCTAAACTAATAAGGATTCGAAAGGCAAAGCGAGGAATAAAGCATGGACGGAATGAACGAATATGATGTAATGACAGGGAAGGAAGGCGGAATGTCCGGAATGCCTGAAAGAAACGAAGCTGACGAAGTAAAGGCTGCCCGGAAGCATTTTTCCAGGCTGGGCGGAATGTATATCCTGGGTACCATCGTGATCTTTGCGGTAAATCTGATTGTCGAGGCACTGATTCAGCTTATGAGGCCGGAGTGGATGGGAAACGGTAATATCTCTCTGATGATATCCGTACTGCCGATGTACCTGATCGGAATGCCGGTGCTTATCCTGCTGGTGAGGACGGTTCCGAAGGAGACGGTGGAGCGGCATTCCATAAAACCCGGTTCCTTTGCGGTAGCCGCTATCATGTGTCTGGCGATCGTATATATCACTAACTTTGCGGGCAATCTCATAACAGCGCTGATCGGCGTCCTGAAAGGCGGCGCGGTGCAGAATCAGATTCTGAACGCGACCCAGTCCGCCAGTATGTGGACGATTATGCTCTATATGGTCATCTGCGCGCCGGTGATAGAAGAATTTGTTTTCCGTAAGCTGATCGTGGACAGAACCGTCCGTTATGGGCAGGGAGCCGCGGTGGTCATGTCCGGGTTTATGTTCGGGATTTTCCATGGAAATCTGAATCAGTTTGTGTACGCTTTTACGTTGGGAATGTTCCTGGCATTCCTGTATGTAAAGACCGGCAATATCAAGATTACCATTGCGCTTCATATGATGATCAATTTCGTGGGCGGATTCGTCTCTTCAGGGCTGATAAAGATGCTTGATATGGATGCATATATGCAGGCTGCGACAAGCGGGGATATGGCTTCCCTGATGGAGTATGTTCAGGCGAATCTGGCAGGTATTATGGCATACACAGTGTTTTTGCTTTTTGTTTTTGGGATGATGATCGCAGGCGGTGTGCTGCTGATCGTGAATCTGGTGAAGCGGAGATTTGTGCTGGAGAGGGGCAGCGTGGTGATCCCGAAGGGGAAGCGCTTCCGCACCATGATAGGCAATGTGGGCATGGGGATCTACAGTATTTTCTGGATCGTTATGATCATAGTGCAGTTATTTATGTAAGGTCAGGAAGAAGGAATTTGATATGTATACCTTTGAGAGCAGGATCAGATACAGCGAGACGGACAGTGATGGGGAGCTTACCATGGCTTCCCTTATCAATTATTTTCAGGATTGCTCCACTTTTCAGTCGGAAGATCTGGGGCTGGGGGTGGAATGTCTGAAGAAGGAGCATCTGGTGTGGGTACTGTCTTCCTGGCAGATCGTGGTGGAACGATATCCCAGGCTGTGCGAGCGGGTGACAGTGGGTACGCTTCCCTACGATATGAAAGGATTTCTGGGCTATCGCAATTTTGCCATGCTGGATGAAGCGGGAAATTATATCGCGAAGGCAAATACCCTCTGGAGCCTGCTGAATACAGACACAGGTAAACCCAGCATGATCCCGGAGAAAATGGTGGATGGATATCGACTGGAGGAAAAGCTGGAAATGGAATATGCGCCCCGTAAGATCGTCATTCCGGCGGGCAGTGTGACAGGCGAGGCGCTGGTGGTGAAGAAGCATCATCTGGACACGAACCATCATGTAAATAACCAACAGTTTATCCAGATGGCAATGGAGTATCTGCCGGATGCTTTTCCCATAAGGCAGATCCGGGCCGAATACAAAAAACAGGCATTTCTTGACGATGTGCTGATCCCTGCCGTGGCAAAGGAAGGGAACCGGATAGTCGTGACATTGGGGGATGAAGCGGGAAAGCCGTGTACGATCGTTGAATTTACAGCTAAGGCGGAGGGAGCGCCCCGGGAAGTTCCGGTATGTCCGGAGCCGGGGACGTGAAGGTTTAGAGAAACAGCGCAGTGAAGTCAGAGGGTATGCCGCAGCGTGAGGTGTGATCTGGCGTGAGATGTGATCTTACAGAATGAGATGATAAAATCCTGCATGCCGGGAGAACTGCGGGTACGCCGGGGAGGATTGAACGAAGCATCCGCAGTGCAGAGAGAAAGCAGGATTGAAATGGAGAAAACATATGATTCGTTTGGGCGAAAAACAGGAAATGGTGATAGTAAAGGAAGTGGAGTTTGGCATATATCTGGCGGTTTCACGGGAGGAAGCCGATGAGCGGGTGCTCCTGCCAAAGAGACAGGTGCCGGAGGGGGCGAAGCTGGGGGATACCGTTTTGGTATTTATTTACAGGGATTCCAGGGACAGGATGATCGCCACAGTCCGGGAGCCGAAGCTGCAGCTGGGCCAGGTGGCGGAGCTTACCGTGGCGCAGCTGGGCAGGATAGGCGCTTTTCTGGACTGGGGGCTGGAGAAGGATCTGCTGCTTCCCTTTAAACAGCAGCGGGGAAAGGTAGAGCAGGGAGACAGGGTTCTGGTATCCCTTTATATCGACAAGAGCGACAGACTCTGCGCCACCATGAATGTCTATGATAATTTAAGGACAGACAGTCCTTACAGCCGGGAAGATAAGGTTACGGGGCGTGTCTACGAGATGAGCGAAAATTTTGGCGCTTTTGTGGCGGTGGACAATCTGTATTCGGCCCTGATCCCCAGAAAGGAACTTTACGGGGAGGTGGAGCTGGGAAAGAATGTGACGGCCCGGGTCATACAGGTGCGTGAGGATGGCAAGCTGACGCTCAGCATTCGGGATAAGGCGTACCTGCAGATGGACAAGGACGCGGAGTTGATCCTGTCGCTGATGGAAGAGAAGGGCGGTTTCCTTCCTTTTACCGATAAGGCGTCGCCGGAGCGCATTCAGCAGGAGACCGGCATGAGCAAGAATGAATTCAAACGCGCGGTAGGCAGGTTGCTGAAAGAGCGGAAGATCGAGATCAGGGAATACAGCATACAGAAGAGATCATGAAAACATTTAGAAAATGAAAATATTAATAAAAATGAAAATTGTGTGAACCACTGGTAAACTATACCTGGTTATGATAAAATAAAACAGCAGGCAGATGCAATGTATACTGCCCACCTGTTAAATTTGCAGTGAAACCCGACCGCAGACCGCCAGCCAGGTATTTTCCCGGAGGCATCACTGTAAATCCTGGCGGCCTGCAGTATAAGAATTGCGTTTGCACGGCGGCAGAACATTGGATTTTGGAGGTAACGTTATGGATATTGCAAGTGTATCAATGGCATTGTCACATATTTCTGACATGTCACAGATCGGGACGGCTGTTCTGAGCAGGGCCATGGACGCCAATGAGGCGTTGGGCGAAGGTCTCGTGCAGATTATGGATTCAGCCATGGAGCTGAGTGTGAATCCGAATGTGGGGGCAAGTATTGACATACGCATCTGAAAAGGCGGTTATGGCTGAAAATTTTATTCTTTAAATGTTCCCATGTCGAGAGGCGTTTTTGTGAATGAAGCACAGCAAATTTGAAGAAAAGACTGCCTGACAGTAATGGTTCAGGTAGTCTTTTTGTGAAAAATCATAAATTCCTATTGCTTTTTTTGCATATTTTCTGTACATTTGTAAGTACAGGAATAAAATCGGTACTATAGTTATCCACAATACGACAGCAGAGGTTGCGGTCTTTGTACCGCTGATCATCCGATTACAGGATTTCGGGAGCGGTTCCTGTAACAGCAAAAGGAGTGGGGTATATGATATCAAATCAGATTTTACAGAACACGATTGACGGGCTGAAAAATATTGCACGCGTCGAATTTTGTGTTATGGACGTGGACGGAAAGGAAGTTGCTTCCACCACTGACATGAACAGCATCGGCGGAACGGTTGCGGAATTTGCGGCTTCGCCGGCGGATTCCCAGGAGATACAGGGGTATCAGTTTTTTAAGGTATTTGACGATCAGCAGTTGGCGTATGTGCTTGTGGCCGGCGCCGCAGGCGAGGATGTGTATACCATCGGCAAGATTGCGGCGTTCCAGATACAGAATCTTCTGGTGGCTTACAGGGAACGCCTGGATAAGGATAATTTCATCAAGAACCTGCTTTTGGATAATCTGCTTCTGGTGGATATCTACAGCCGTTCCAAGCGGCTGCATATTCAGACGGATATGCCGAGGGCGGTTCTGATCGCGGAGTCCGCCGGCGGACGGGACAGCAATGTGCTGGATATGGTCAGGACATATTTTAATGGCAGCAGCAAGGACTTTGTCACGGAAGTGGACGAAAATAACGTGATCATCGTCAAGGAATTGTCCGACGGAGATGCCATGAAGGAGATGGAGAAGGCAGCCAGACAGCTCTGGAACTATCTGAAGAAGGAGGGCGTCAGGGATACGCATATAGCTTACGGCTCCGTGATCCAGGAGATCAAGGAAGTCAGCCGCTCCTATAAAGAAGCCAAGATGGCTTTGGATGTGGGGAAGATCTTTTTTCAGGACAGGGAGATCATCGCTTACAGTGAACTGGGCATCGGCCGTCTGATCTATCAGCTGCCCATTCCTCTGTGCAAAATGTTTATCCGTGAGATCTTCGGCGGCAAGAGCCCGGATGAATTTGACGAGGAGACCCTGGGGACGATATACAAGTTTTTTGAGAACAGCCTGAATGTGTCCGAGACTTCCAGGCAGCTGTTTATTCACAGAAATACGCTGGTTTATCGTCTGGATAAGCTGCAGAAGAGCACCGGACTGGATCTGCGTGTATTTGAAGACGCGATCACGTTTAAGATCGCGCTTATGGTAGTGAAATACATGAAATATATGGAGAATGTAGAGTATTGACAGCAGCTTCCCGGCAGTTCGCGGGCCGGAAACGGCTGTGCTGAGATGGAGGAAAACGATGACCAAGCGGGAGCTGTCGTGGAGAAAACGGGAACAGTTTATAGAAGAAAACGGCGTTATCTTTCTGGATAATGTCACGAAGGTCTACTCAAAAGGGAACCCGGCGCTCAATGGGATTACTTTAAAGATAGGAAAGGGAGAATTTGTATTTATTGTAGGAGACAGCGGTTCCGGTAAATCCACTTTGATCAGGCTCCTGCTGCGGGAGCTTACGGCTTCCGACGGCATCGTGTATGTAATGGGCAGTGACCTGGCAAAGCTGAAGCACAGGCAGATCCCGAAATTCCGCCGTAATCTGGGGGTGGTATTTCAGGATTTCCGTCTGCTGAATGACAGGAATGTGTATGAGAATGTTGCTTTTGCCCAGCGGATCATTGAGACTCCGGCCAATGAGATCAGGAGAAATGTGCCTACGATCCTGGCGACTGTGGGGTTGGCCGGGAAATATAAGGCGAAGACAAACCAGCTGTCAGGAGGCGAGCAGCAGAGAGTGGCGCTGGCCAGGGCTCTGGTGAATAAGCCGGCCATTCTGCTGGCAGATGAGCCCACAGGGAATCTGGATCCGAAGAACTCATGGGAGATCATGATGCTTCTGGAAGAGATCAATCAGAGCGGCACCACGGTTCTGGTGGTTACCCACAACAGGGAGATCGTCAACGCCATGCACAAGCGTGTGGTGACCATGAAAAGGGGCATCATCATCAGCGATGAAGAGGGAGGCGAATATATCGATGAAGATTAGCACATTGTTTTATACCATCCGCCAGGGGTTCGTCAATATATTTCGCAATAAATGGTATTCCCTGGCATCGGTGGCAACTATTTCCGCCTGCCTGTTTCTGTTTGGATTATTTTATGCGGTGGTGATGAATTTTCAGAGCATCGTGATGAAGGCGGAAGAGGGGGTCTCCGTAACCGTATTTTTTCATACGGAGAATGATCCTTTTTGTGAAAGCCATGAGGAGGGGATGATTCCCACAGATGAACGGATCGCAGAGATCGGCCAGATGATAGCTAACCGGCCGGAGGTGTCAGAGGTGCGCTTTACTTCGGACGAGGAGGCATGGGAGGACTTTTCGAGAGATTATTTCGGGGAAAATTTTGATGTTTATTCAGGCGGATATCTGGACAATCCCTTTAGGGGGGATCACAGCTATGAAATCTTTCTGAACGACGTGTCCATGCAGAGCGCTTTGGTCACCTGGCTGGAATCCATACCGGAGGTGCGGAAGGTGAATCATTCCGCACTGACGGCGGATACCTTAAGCGGCGCAAATCTCCTGATCGCCTATGTATCCATGGGGATTATTATCATACTGCTTGCGGTGAGTATTTTCCTGATCAGTAATACGGTTGCCATCGGGATCTCTGTCCGTGCGGAGGAGATCAATATCATGAAGTATATCGGCGCCACGGACTTTTTTGTCAGGTCGCCCTTTGTGCTGGAAGGCATGCTGATCGGTCTGGCGGGGGCGGCAGTGCCTCTTGGACTGCTTTACAATATATATAATTATGCATTGACTTATATAGCGGAGAGATTTTCCATACTGAGTACTTTCCTGGATTTCCTTCCGGTGGATAAGGTGTTTGAGGTGCTGATGCCGCTGTCTCTTGCAGTAGGTGTGGGGATCGGTTTTCTGGGAAGCATCACCACGGTCAGGAAGCATTTGCATGTATAAGTCAGAAAGCGGAAACAATCTGTATGTAACAGACACGGAAATCAGCAGCGGCGGAAGGATGGCCGGAGGACAGCTGTGTGTAAAGTCAGGAGTTTATGAAAAGATTATTCAATGGTGATGACAGATTTTATATTGTCCGGATTTTTGGTCTCTGGTATCTTATTCTTGCGCTTGTATTGTGTCAGGGGGCGGGAAGCGTGACTGTGTCCGCGGCTTCCTCCTCCGTGACTTCTGACAGTATCAAGGAAAAGGAGGAACAGATTTCTCAGAAAAAAGAGGAGAAGGAGAGCCTGAAGGACGGTCTGAGCAATTTACAGGAGATTAAAAAGAAGCTGGAAGCGCAGAAAGAGAACCTGAAGAACTATGTGGAGACGCTGGACAGCAGCCTGAAAGAGATTGAGCAGAGGATTGCCGGGCTGAAACGTGAGATTGAAGTCAAGGAGGATGAAATCCATGTGACGGAAGCAGAGCTGGAGGCAGCCCGGGAAAAGGAGGAAGCCCAGCGGGTTTCCATGGGGGTGCATGTCAGGCTGGTATATGAAACAGGAACTCCGAGCCTTCTGGATATGATGCTGAAATCTGAGAGCTTTGGAAGTTTTCTGAATAAGATGGATTATGTGGAAAAGATGGCTGCCTACGACAGGCAGATGTGGCAGGACTATATGGCAGCCAGGGAATATGTCCAGCTGTGCAGGGATGAACTGGAGCTGGAAAAAGAGATCCTGGATGAGGCAAAGGAATCTGTAGAGGCGGAACAAAGGAATCTGGAAGAGCTGATCGAGCAGAAAAAGAACGACATCATCAGCTATGAGACAGATATCAGCAATAAAGAAAAGGCTATCAGCGAATTTGAAGAGGAAATCAGGGCGCAGGAGGCGGAGATCAAGCTTCTGGAAGCCGCTGTGGCGGAGGAGAAAAAGAAGCTGCTTGAGGAGAACCGCAAGGTGATCACTTATGACGGCGGTATGTTCAAGTTTCCGCTGGCCACTTACACCCGGGTTTCCGATGATTATGGAAACAGGATACATCCTACTCTGGGAGTAGAGCAGTTTCACAACGGTGTGGATTTCGCCGCTCCGAAAGGAACTGCCATTTACGCGGCTTATGACGGAGAAGTGGTAGCAGCTTCCTATAGCGCTACCATGGGGAATTATGTTATGATAAATCATGGGGACGGATTGTACACAATTTACATGCATGCATCGGCATTATATGTGCAGAAGGGTGATATGGCAGTGAAGGGGGAAACCATTGCCGCTGTGGGCAGCACAGGACGCTCCACCGGCAACCATCTTCACTTCAGCGTGCGCCTGAACGGATCCTATGTCTTCCCCTGGAACTATCTGAAGCAATGATATATACTGACGGTCGTTGAAACTTGCCAGGCGTCCCGACTCACGAGCGAAAGATGCCGGGGACATTGTGGCAAATTTCATCGCCCGTGAGTATAGATGCAGAATCGAAATACAGTATCTGCCCTGTCCGGAGTCCGGAAAGGATACGGACGTTGTCGCCTGGCGGCAGGAAACTATCTTCTGTGGATGGTACGGAACGGGACAGATGCGGAACTGGAATAGGAGGAATTATGGACGAGAGCAATGGGTATTTTGACAATTTGAGCGGCACGGAGCCTCAGCGTAATACGTCGCCGCAAAACGTTAGCCAGGCCCCTCAGCCCGTATGGAGTCCGGTGCCGCCGGATAAGCATGCGAGAGCGGAGAAAGGCAGCGGCAAGGGGCTGTTTTTAGGAGGGCTGATCACGGGCATTGCAGGGGCGCTGTTGGTGCTGGGGATCTGCTACCTGGGACTCTATGTGCAGAATATGGTGGAGTCCGGAAAGCTGACGGCAGAACAGGAAGTGGGGCTGGATGAGAACTCAGCCATCAACTCATCTACTCTGAGTAAAATGCAGATGCTGGAGAGTACCATCGACCAGTATTTTTACCTGCATGATGTTACGGACGAGGAGCTTCAGGACGGAATTTACAGGGGGATGCTGAGCGCGCTGGGAGACCCTTATTCCGAGTACTATTCCGCAGAAGAGCTGAATGCGCTGATGGAGCAGACGGAAGGCGTATATTACGGGATCGGGGCCTATATCGGACTGGACGAAACCACCGGCCTTCCCAAGATCAGCGGTACCATTGCCGGGGCGCCCTCCGAGGAGGTGGATCTGCGGGCCAATGACCTGATTTATGAGGTGGACGGGATTTCGACTTACGGGATGAATCTGACGGAAGTGGTCTCCATGATCAAGGGGCCGGAAAATACGGATGTAACGCTCACTATTATTCGGGAGGGCGCATCGGATTACCTGGAAGTCAGTGTTACCCGCAGACAGGTGGAGACGCCTACGGTGCAGTATACCATGCTGGAAGACAATATGGCATACATCCAGCTGACGGAGTTTGACGAAGTATCCATTTCGCAGTTTGAGCAGGCGCTTGCATCGGCAAGGAGCGACGGCATGGGGGGGCTTATCATGGATCTGCGGGCCAATCCCGGCGGAAGCCTGAACGCCGTGGTGGAAATGGCCAGAATGATTCTTCCGAAAGGAATGATCGTATATACGGAAGATAAAAACGGAAAGAGATCCGAGTATACCTGCGATGGCACAAAGGAACTGGATGTGCCGCTGGTAGTACTGATCGATATGAATTCGGCCAGCGCGTCAGAGATCATGGCAGGCGCCATCAAAGATTATAAGCTGGGTACTCTGGTAGGGACCACTACTTTCGGAAAGGGCATTGTACAGCAGATCATTCCCTTCCGCGACGGCTCTGCGGCGAAGATTACCATCAGCGCTTACTATACGCCTGAGGGCAACAATATCCACGGTATCGGTATTGAGCCGGATGTGGTGTGCGAGTTTGACGGCGAGGCCTACTACGGCAGTGAGGACCGTCCTGACAATCAGTTGGAGAAGGCGAAGGAAGTGCTGCGGGAGAAGATGAGATAAAACAAAGGGCTGTCGGAAATGGGTTTGAGACTGTATTCCGGCAGCCCCTGTTTAGGATTTGCCGGAAAATAACTGATACAGCTTCTTTCGGGAAAAGCCCTGAAATACAGGAAAAACAACTTTAAACTCGTATCAGTTATTTGTAGACACTTTCTTATTATCTGCTTTTTTTAATATACCGGAGGGAGAATATGACGTTATTTGGAAAGAAAGCCAATGCGGCCAGAGAGCTGGACGAGAAATTGGAGCGGATACAGATGAATTTCGAAAATAATTATAAGGATGCGGCACAGCTGAACCTGAAGGAATTTGAATCACTTCTGGGCACGTTTCTGGAGGAGGGAAAGCTGTCGGAGAAGCAGAAGGCCTATTATGAGAGGCAGCTGGCGGACTGCGAAGCCAGGCTGGAGAACTTTACTCATAAGGATCAGAAGCCTACCTGGGTTCCGTGATACGGAGCCATTTCAGGCAAGCTCCCGTCTGCGCTTCTGTCTCTTGTATACAAGAATGGAAATATATACCCCCAGAAATCCGAGAATGATTGCTGCCAGCACCGCGGATTCGCCCGGACCGCCCATTTTTGCTTCCGCCCATAAACGGTCCACCAGTCTACTGGTATCTTCCGGCAGATTGACGAAAACCTGTGTCCGTGCCAGGGTCTCATCCCCCGGATAATAGAGGGGACTTTCCGCCATTTCTTCGTCCATATAGGCTTTTGCGGCGCTCTCAGGGGTGGAATATCCAACATAATTCATATTGGCGCCGGCGATCTCGGGATCGCAGAGAAAATTGATATACTCTTCGGCTTCCGCTTTGTGACTGGAGGTAACAGGTATGCACATGGCATCCACAAAGTAATTGGTTCCCTCCTCCGGCACCACGAAGCGGATGTTGTCATTATTTTCAACCAGGATTGCCGCATCTCCGGAATAGTAAGGGGCGATCCAGGCTTCGCTGCTCTCCATTTTGTCGAAAATCCGATCCATCACATAGGCCTGTACCAGAGGCTTCTGCTGTTTCAGGAGAGCGGCGGCTTCCGTCCAGTGGGTTTCGTCAGTGGTATTCAGCGGCTGCCCCAGCAGGAACTGAGCAATGGCAAAGGAATCCCTGGGATTGTCGAACATCAGTATCTTCCCCGCATAACGGTCATCCCACAGCGCCGTCCAGCTGGTGATTTCTTCTTCAATATAATCCGTATTGTAAAATAACCCCACCACACCCCAGGTATAGGGCACGGAATAGCGGCTGCCCGGATCATAGTCCGGGTCGCGGAACCGTTCATCAATATACTGAAAATTGGGAATGTTGGAAAAATCCAGTTCGGCCAGCATATTTTCGTCAATTAGCCTTGACACCATATAATCAGATGGAATGATCACATCATAATCGGCGCCGCCTCCGGCCAGCTTGGAGTACAGCGCCTCATTGCTGTCAAAGGTGGTATAGTTGACCTGGATTCCCGTGCGCCGGGTGAACTCCGCGTTCACATCCAGGGAATCGTCGGTGCCGTTGGCGATGTATTCTCCCCAATTGTAGACATTGATGGTAACGCCCCTGTCTGGTGCGGCATTCTCCGCTGCCAGGACTGCCTGCACAGGGGACAGCGCAAGGCAGAGGACGGTGCACAGGCCCAGAGAAAGGGAATATGCTTTTTTCGTATATGGAAAACGGCTTTTTTTCATATGTATAACCTCTTCATTTCATGTCTGCAGGCGATGCAGGCACCACAGATCCTGTGGCATACAGGCTTTTCCGGGTTCGGGAACCATGCGGCTCAGCTTTTCCGGCCGGGGGTTCTGCGGCCGGACTTTGAGGGCTTTTTACAGATCTTCGGGTTTCCGCCGGCTGCCTTTGTCTTTCAGATTGCGTACATTGATAATGATCAGCAGCACCATTATCACTGCGAACAGCACTGTGGACAGAGCGTTGATCTCCGGGCTGATCCGTTTGCGGGTCATGGAGTAGATATAAATGGGCAGTGTCTGGGTGGTGCCGCTGGTAAAATAGCTTATCACGAAATCGTCAATGGACAGCGTAAACGCCATTATCATTCCTGTCACGACCCCGGGCATGATCTCCGGCAGAACCACCTTGAAAAAGGCCTTCAGCGGCGGACATCCCAGGTCCTGAGCCGCTTCATAGAGATTCGGATCCATCTGGCGCAGCTTGGGAAGCACGGATAAGATCACATAGGGCAGACAGAACGTAATGTGGGCGGCGATCAGCGATGCCATCCCCAGACTCCTTCCTCCGAAAAGACGGACAGCAGACACGAACAAAAGCATCAGCGATACTCCTGTGACGATCTCGGGATTGACCATGGGGAAGTTAGTGACATTCATCATGATGCGCCGGGGCAGCCGTTTCATGGAGTTGATGCCGATTGCCGCCATGGTGCCCAGCACAGTGGCGGCCGCTGCCGAAACCACTGCGATGAACAGGGTATTCCGCAGGGCCTCCATGATCAGCCGGTCTTCGAAAAGTTTCTGATACCATCGTAGCGAAAATCCGCCCCATACCGAACGGCTGGCCGTCTCCGAATCATTAAAGGAGAACACGATCAGCACAAAGATGGGGGCATATAAAAACAAAAAAATAAGAAAGATATAAATGCGCGCGCCTGTCTTTTTCATAACAACATACCTCCGCCGGCTTCCTCGCCGTCGTCAAACTGGTTCATGATGCCCATGCAGATCAGAATGATCACCATCAATACCAGGGACACAGCCGAGCCCAGATTGGGATTGTAGGCGCTGCCCAGGAACTGCATGTCGATCAGGTCTCCGATAAGCAGATTTCCGCCGCCCCCCAGCATTTTGGAGATGATGAAGGTGCTGACGGCAGGAACGAAGACCATGGTGACCCCGGAGATGATGCCGGGCATGCTTAAGGGCACTACCACCTTTAAAAATACCTTTCTGCGGCTGGCACCCAGATCCTGAGCCGCTTCTATCACGCTTCTGTCGATCTTGGTCAGCACCGAGTACAGCGGCAGGATCATGTAGGGGATATAGTTGTAGACCATACCCAGGACCACTGCGCCCGCAGTGTTGATCATATGTACCCGGGGCAGGCCGATTGCGGCCAGGGTGGAATTGATCAGGCCGTTGTCTTCCAGGAGTGTCATCCAGGCATAGGTACGCAGCAGGAAATTCATCCACATGGGCAGCATCACCAGCATTACCATCACATTCTGGCGTCCGGTACTCATTTTCGCAATCATGTATGCCAACGGATAGCCCAATGCCAGAGAGACGGCGGTTGCCACCGCGCCCAGCCAGATGGACCGGAGGAATACATTGGAGTATTGGCCCACGCTTAACAGATTCTCCAGAGTAAAGCTGCCGGATTTATCCGTAAATGCGAAATAACCTACCAACAGCATGGGCAGTATGATAAAAATTGTCATCCAGACAGTGTAGGGAGCGGAGAGGAGCTTGGAATCAGATTTCATCGCCATCGCCCTTCGCTCTTATCCCTGTGTCCGGGGAAGCACCCGGCTCGTTTCCGGCATTTGCGCCGCCTGCGGGATTCGTTTCTGCCAAAATGTCTTTCCCGTCCGCGGAATACGCATTTTCCAGTGCATTTGCCTCATCCGAGGCGATGATGTCTTCCCCCATCTCGTCGCTGAAGGTGCTGTAATCGCCAAACATGCCGGAGTATTCGGACTTCTGCATGACATGAATATCGTTGGGGGTGAGGGACAGCCCTATGCGGTCGCCTGCCCGGCGGCATTCCGTGGATTGTATCATCCATTTGAAGCCCGCCACATCCACAATGATCTCATAATGTACGCCTTTGAAGGTGACAGATGTAACATCCCCGGTGATCAAAGTGGAATCCGGTTTTACCACCTTGATATCCTCCGGACGTATCACCACGTCCACAGGCGTATTTTTGCCGAAGCCGCTGTCCAGGCAGCGAAAAACATGCCCGGCCACTTTCACGGAATAGTCGTCCAGCATGATGCCGTCCAGTATATTGGATTCGCCGATGAAATCCGCCACGAAAGCGTTCTTCGGCTCATTGTAAATATCGGTGGGAGTGCCGATCTGCTGTATCACGCCTCCGTCCATCACCACCACGGTGTCGGACATGGACAGCGCTTCCTCCTGGTCGTGAGTGACGAACACGAAGGTGATGGCGGTCTGCTGCTGCAGCTTTTTCAGCTCCACCTGCATATCCTTGCGCAATTTTAGATCCAGGGCGCCCAGAGGCTCGTCCAACAGCAGGACTTTCGGCTCGTTTGCCAGAGCGCGGGCAATGGCCACACGCTGCTGCTGTCCGCCGGAGAGCTGGCTGATGCCCCGGTGGGCGTAACCGGTGAGGTTGACCCTGGCCAGCATTTCGTGCACGGTCTGTTTGATCTCTTTCTCGCCGCGTCCCTTCAGGCGCATTCCGAAGGCTATGTTCTCATAGACATTCAGATGAGGGAACAGGGCATATTTCTGAAAGATGGTATTCACCTCCCGTTTGTGAGGAGGAAGGTTGGTGATATTTTTCTCATAAAAAAAGACATCCCCCTTATCCGGTTTGATAAAGCCGGCAATGGTGCGGAGCGCGGTGGTCTTGCCGCAGCCGGAAGGCCCGAGCAAGGTGACGAATTCTCCATCGTGTATGTCCAGGTTGAAACCTCCCAGAACCTGCTCCCCATCATAAGAGACGGTGATGTCTTTTAAGGAAATAATAGTATTTTTCAATTGATGCATCTCCTTTGCGGCGGCGCGGGGGCGCCGAAGTCAGTTGCGTGTCCATGTTATTCACACATAACCCGGCCCGGTTTTGTTCCGATTGGGAACTGTCGGAAGACACTTCCTTGCTCCCGCAAAGGATGGTATATTATTTCTCACTGTGCCGGACAGCTTGAAAAGGACCATGGCAAAGAAACCGGGCCGCTTTTATGGCCGGACTTACCTCCGAAAGCGCGGCCTTTTTCAGATGCAGACGCAATGAGATAACTATAAGGGATATTGGCGGGTTTGTCAATTGTTTCCCGTGATTTTCAAGAAAATACAGATGCAGTGAGACGGTTGAAATTCCTGCGGGTAAAACGAACAGGATCAGGAAATCCGACAGAGCTTTACGTCTTATTTTTTTCAGATGATATGCCGATATTAATAAAAAGCCGGAAAACGCAAGGATGCGGCAAAAGGACAAGGGGGTCACGATATGAGCATAGAGGTTAGCACAAACAGGAATACCGGCGTAAGACAGATCAGCATCAAGAGGCCTGACGGCTCCAGCGTAGGCACGATCACGATTCACAGCTCGAGTCTGAAGAAGCTGAAGAAACTGGGATACAAGCAGAGGCGGATTTCCACCATGATCACCCAGGCCGCCACCTCCGGCAACGCGAGGCAGGTTCTGGCCAGTGCCAAGACCGAGACGGTGAATCTGCGCAGGAAGCTGGCGAGCGGGCAGTATAATGACAGAGAAGTCAGAGCTGCCATCCGCCATGCGGAGCGGATGGAGCGCGTTGCGAAGAAGCGGATGAAGCATCTTCAGCAGGAGGAATATATCGAAAAGCATGGCGGCGGCACCTGGCAGACGGGCCTTGAGGAAGAGGGCAGGGAGGAGAACGGCCGGGAGATGGAGGCTTCCGATTTCGCCGAAATGAGCGCTGAGGAGATGGAGGAGCTCATGAAGGAGTTGCAGGAGGAAATGGAAGAACTGGCTCAGGAACAGGAGATGGAGATGCTGGAGCTGATGCAGACAGTGCGTACGGACATGGATCCCCAGGAACTGGAACAGCTGAAGAAGAAGCACAGGGCAGATGAAATGCGGGATATCGTGGAGGCAGACATGAAATATCTGCGGGCGCTTTTCAGTCAGCTGGAAAAGGAAAGACAGGAGGCAGTTTCGGCTGCCGGGGACAGCGGCGTGTCCCTGCAGCTGGCAGGTGTGGAGATCCCGGTCCAGACAGACGGAAGGTCAGCGGCAGAGGTGGCTTCCCAGGCGGCTCCCCCTGCGGGCGGCGCTGTCGATATTTCTTTGTAGAAATTTCCGGTATGGGTCGGAACGAAGGTATTGGCAGGATTATTTTTTGACAGGAGCATTGTTTTCAAAGTATAGCCCCGGTGCTGTCCCTGAAAGAGTGGGAGCCCCGGGGATTCTTTTTTGATGAGACCGCTGAGCTGAACGGTGTAGGGAAGTGTCCACTCTGTTGCAGCAGGCATCTGTCTGGCATTAAAATTTGGAATCAGGCCAAAATATCGTCATTTGCGTCGGGAGACTTGTTTTTCGCAGGGCGGGGTATAATAAGCCGGCAGAGCTGGAGCATGAAGAGAGCCGCAATGGCAGAAGGAAATATTGCCGGAAGCAGTGTGAACGGTGAAAAAAGCCCTGTCAAACAGAGAGAAGAATAAAAAGAAGGAAAACTGTTGTACTTTCCTGCCGATACGTGATAAAATAGCAATAACAAAGGTCAGACAGCCAGCACCAATGAAATATTTCCTGCAGACCCAGGGCTGGCATCAGTCTGCAGCGGAAGAGTAGGAGGAGCAGAAACATTATGGAAACAGAAATCAAAACCAATATCGGGGAGACAGAAGTGAAAAAAGAAGCCGCCGCAGGGACACAGACAGCAGACAGCGGCAGCATAGCGCCTGAGGCGGTAGCAGCACCGACAGAAGCCGTGGAAACCATGGCAGACTACGATAAGGAACTGGAGGCATCCTTCCGCAAAATCAACGAAGGGGACATTCTCTCCGGCACCGTAATCCATGTGAGTGAAGAAGAAGTCACGCTGGACCTGAACTATTATGCGCCGGGTATTATCAAAGCTGCCGATATGAGCAAGGACCCGTCTTTTTCGATTGTCAATGACGTGCATGTAGGCGATAAGATAGAGGGCACCGTGATAAAGAGAGACGACGGCGCAGGCAACATTCTTCTGTCCTGCGCAGAGGCAAAGGAAGTGCTGGGCTGGGATAAGCTTGCCGCGTATCTGGAGGAGAAGACCATTCTGTCCGTGAAGATCAGCGAGGTGGTGAATAAGGGCGTAGTAGCTTATCTGGAAGGAATCCGTGGATTCATTCCCGCTTCCCATCTGGCTCTGGAATATGTGGAAGACCTGAGCACTTTTGTGGGGCAGACCATGGACGTACGGGTTATCACGGTGGAGAAGGAGAAGAAGAAACTGGTGCTTTCCGCAAGGGATGTACTGAGGGAAAGAGAAGCGGAGAAGCTGAACCAGAAGATCGCCATGCTTTCACCCGGTACCGTTCTGGAGGGAAAGGTGGAGAGCCTGATGCCCTATGGCGCGTTTGTGGATCTGGGCGGCGGATTGAGCGGGCTTGTACACATCTCACAGATCAGCCAGAAGCGTATTAAGAATCCTTCTGAAGTGCTGAAGGTGGGCGACACTGTGAAGGCCAGGGTGCTGAACACCAACAATAACAAGATCAGCCTGAGCATGAAAGCCGTCGAGGAGAATGCCGAGCCGGAACCCATTGAGGAAAAGGTGGCGGCACAGTACAGCTCAGGGCGGTCCGTGGGCACTTCGCTGGGAGACCTGCTGAAGGGGTTGAAATTGTAGAATGTAAGGAAATGTCTAAGGCAACGGTTCGGAATACTGTCCGGGCTGCTGTGAGTATGGGAGCAGCCCTGGCTGCTCCCTGTTTTTATGCGCACAGACACCTGGAGGAAATATGTCGGCAGAGGCTGGCAGGTGCCTGGCGCGCGGGCAGGGGGAAGGCTTTTTACTGTTCGATTGCGCAGGCCCGCATATGGAAAAAAGAGGGTTACGTTCCCTGTAAGAGTTTGGGAAAGGAGAGGATTGCATGAACAGTTCCATGATGATAGAAATGGTAGGTTATCTTGGTTCGGTGCTGGTGCTGGTTTCGTTTTTAATGGCTTCGGTGGTGAAGCTGAGGGTGATCAACTCCGTGGGCGGACTGATTTTCGCGGTGTACGCGCTGCTGATCCGCTCCTATCCCACAGCGCTGATGAATTTCTGCCTGGTGGGGATTAACCTTTATTATCTGGCCCGGCTGAGATATCCGGACAGGCATTATACTCTGATCGAGGAAAGAAAGGACAGTTCCGTGCTGCGGGCTTTCCTGGAGCACTACGCAGAGGATATTGCCGCCTGTTTCCCGGGTATCCGGACAGATGCGGAAGAAGCGGATGTCATCTGTTTCGTCTGCCATAATATGACTCCGGCGGGCATCCTGCTCGGAAAAAGACGGGAAGGCGGCGCCCTGGAAATTCTGCTGGATTATTCCACGCCGGAGTACAGGGACTGTTCCGTGGGAAAATATCTGTATTCCCGCCTGCCGGAGCTTAAGGTGGACATCCTGGTTTTCACCGGGGAACCGGGGAAGCATGAGGTATACTTAAAAAGGATGGGATTTGAACGGAAAAACGATGCTTATGTGAAACGGATAAAGGAGTGAAGAAAGTGGCGTTAAGGAACAGAAGCGGGCATCCATATTTAAAAGAGATCTTCCTGATGCTGTTTTTGGCGTTCTGTTTTACGGCATGCGGCAGGACGGAGCGGTGGGCTGGATGTTTTTGCGTTCATGGGGAATTTTTTCAGAAAACAGTTGTTTCCCGCTCCGGTACATGATAGTATGAAGATAATATGGAGATGCCTTATGCTTCCGGGCTTTTGGCGGATTCGGGAACGGCGGGGCGGAGTATCGCGTGAGAAGGAGCATGTAACCGTCCGGAAGCCGGGGGCTTGTGGACGGCGGAGGATAATTTTGCACGGAATGTGCGGGAATGAGGTTGGTTATGGATATTGTGGAAAATCAGGAGAAGCTGGAGGAGTACAGGGAGCGTGCCAGACAGCTGGTGGCTCAGATGACTCTGGAGGAGAAGGTGGAGCAGACGGTGAATCAGGCCCCGGCGGTGGAGAGGCTTGGCATCAGGGCCTATAACTGGTGGAACGAGGCGCTGCACGGCGTGGCGCGGGCGGGAGTGGCTACCGTATTTCCCCAGGCTATCGGGCTTGCGGCCACCTTCGACGAGGAATTGCTGGAGCAGGTGGGGGACGCCGTGTCCACGGAGGGCCGCGCGAAGTTCAATATGCAGCAGGCTGAGGGAGACACGGGGCTTTACAAGGGCCTGACTTTCTGGTCCCCCAATATCAATATATTCCGGGATCCCAGGTGGGGCAGGGGGCATGAGACCTTCGGTGAAGATCCCTATCTCACATCCCGGATGGGCATCGGTTATATCAAAGGGCTTCAGGGACATGACGGGAAATTCCTGAAAGCGGCAGCATGCGTGAAGCATATCGCCGTCCACAGCGGACCCGAGGGAATCCGCCACAGCTTTAACGCGGTGGTGGGAAAACAGGACCTGTACGAGACTTATCTGGCCGCATTCAAGGCCTGTATCCAGGAGGGGCATGTGGAAGCCGTGATGGGCGCCTATAACTGCATCAACGGCGTGCCCTGCTGCGGAAACCATGAGCTGCTGGAGGATATCCTGCGGGGCGAGTTCGGATTTCAGGGGCATGTGGTCAGCGACTGCGGCGCCATTATGGATTTCCATGCGGGACATCATATCACGGACACGCCTATGGAGTCGGCGGCTATGGCCATGAATAACGGCTGTGATCTGAACTGCGGCACCATGTTCCATTTTCTGAAGCAGGCTGTGCGGGAGGGCCTGGTGGATGAGAAACGCCTGGACGAGGCTCTGGTGAATCTGTTTACCGCCCGGATGAAGCTTGGAGTACTGGATCAAAAGGAGGAAAATCCCTACGATCAGATTCCTTACAGCGTGGTGGACAGCGAACCCATGCGGAAGCTGAACCGGGATGTGGCGGCAAAGAGCGTGGTGCTGCTGAAAAACGAGAATGGGATTCTGCCTCTGGATAAGTCTTCCATTAAGACCATCGGTGTCATCGGACCTAATGCCAACAACCGGAAAGCGCTGGTGGGCAATTATGAGGGAACGGCATCCAGATATTGGACCATATCGGAGGGGATCCAGGAGTATGTGGGAAGTGACGTGCGTGTCATGTTTTCCGAGGGATGCCATCTGTATCATGACAAGGTGGAAGGTCTGGCAGAGAAGCATGACCGTCTGGCAGAGGTAAAAGGTGTGTGCATGTGCAGCGATGCGGTTGTGGTGTGCATGGGGCTGGACGCCAGTCTGGAGGGCGAGCAGGGCGATGCCAACAATGAGTACGGCAGCGGGGACAAGCCGGATCTGAATTTGCCCGGGCTTCAGGAGGAGATATTGGAGACTGTATATGCAAGCGGGAAACCGACAATTCTTGTTCTGCTGTCCGGCAGTGCATTGGCGGTGAACTGGGCGGATGAGCATGTTCCGGCGATCCTGCAGGGATGGTATCCCGGCGCAGAGGGCGGGCGTGCCATTGCGGAGATTCTGTTCGGTGAGAGATGTCCGGAGGGAAAGCTGCCGGTGACTTTCTACCGCTCCTGTGAAGAATTGCCTGACTTTGCGGATTACAGCATGAAAGGAAGGACCTACCGCTATATGACAGGGGAGGCGCTGTATCCGTTCGGGTACGGGCTGTCCTATACAGGCTTTGCCTATGGTAAAGCGGCAGCGGATACGGAGCAGGTGACGGACAGGGGCGTTACCATATGTGTGTCGGTGAAAAATATCGGTTCCATGGCAGGAGGCGAGACTGTCCAGGCATATGTGAAGATCGAGAGGGAGGCCACACCCAATGCCCAGCTGAAGGGAATCTGCAAGCTGCACCTGGATCCGGGCGAAGAGAAGGAGGCTGTTATCCATCTTCCGGCGGAGGCCTTTGGGCTGTATGACGAGGACGGAAAGCTGCAGATCGCGGAGGGCAGAGCCGCTGTATTTATCGGCGGACAGGCACCGGATGCAAGAAGTGAGAAGCTGACGGGGCAGAAGGCGGAGAAGCTGGTGTTTTCCGTTTCGAAGATGTATAAGTAAGGAAGTCTTAAGGATTACTAAATATACAATTCAAGTTCTGCTGAACTGCTGATCGGAGAAGTTTTGTAAAGGATATGGAAGCGAAATAAGCCGAGAAAGCGATAGAAGCTATGGAAGGAAAATAAGCTATGCCGCCAGTCAATATTTTGGTGAAGCCTGCGTCCGGGCTGTGCAACATGCGCTGCAAATACTGCTTTTATGCGGACGAAATGGATAATCGGAGTCAGGCATCTTATGGGATTATGAGCCGGGAGACTCTGGAAAATGTCATAAGGAGGCTTCTGGAGTTCGCGGAGGGGGAATGTGCTGTTGCCTTTCAGGGAGGGGAGCCTACCCTGGCCGGACTGGAGCTTTTCAGGGAATGTCTGGAACTGGAGAAAAAATATAATCGAAAAAACGTTAAGATATCCCATGCCCTGCAGACCAACGGATTTCTGCTGGATGAGCGGTGGTGCGCCTTTTTTGCGGAAAATCATTTTCTGATCGGTTTGTCAGTGGACGGCATCAAGGCGACGCATGACGCGTTCCGGCGGGATGCGGAGGGAAAGGATACTTATCTTCATACGCTGAAGGCTGCGGAGCTGCTGAAAAAGGCAGGCGCGGAGTTTAATGTGCTGACGGTGGTAAACGGGAAAACTGCTTCTAAGATCAGAAGGATCTATGAAAATTACAGAAAGCTTGGTTTTGTCTGGCAGCAGTACATAGCCTGTCTGGATCCGGTCTGGGAGAAGCGGGGGGAGCAGGAATACTCTCTGACCCCCGGGGCTTACGGGCAGTTCCTGATCGATCTGTTTGAATTGTGGTATCTCGATCTGCAGAAAGGGCAGCAGCCCTATATCAGGCAGTTCGAGAATTATGTGGGGATTCTGATGGGGCGGAGGCCGGAGTCCTGTGAGCAGAGGGGTGCATGCAGCTTCCAGAGCGTGGTGGAGGCGGACGGCAGTGTGTATCCCTGTGATTTCTATTGCATGGACGAATACCGGGTGGGAAATCTGAATGAAGACAGTTTTGAAGTCATTTGGCGGCGCGTAATGGAAAACGGATTTCTGCAGGCTTCCGCCGGTTATGAGGGACAGTGCGGGCAATGTCCGTATTTAAGGATCTGCCGGGGAGGATGCCGCAGACACAGGGAGCAGGGGGAACAGGGGCTGGGATTGAATTATTTCTGCGAGTCCTACAGGATGTTTTTTGATGCCTGCCTGCCCCGGCTGAAGGAGATCGCGGCGGCCTGCCTGCGGCGTGGGCTGTGAGTGTTTGGACGTTAGGGATTGTCGGAAAATAACCGCTGCAATTTGTTTGGGAAAAGGCCCCGGAAATACAATGAAAATTGCTGCAACCTTGCGGCGGTTACCTGTTAAACCTACGCATTGGAAGCAGAATCAGGAAAGAACAGCGGAAAGACAGCCATATCAGCGTTGGAACGTAAGAAAGCAGACGGTATTCTGTGCGCGAAGGGAGGTTCCACCGGAGGCAGAGGGGAGAAAGTTATCACAATTCCAATTTACAGCATGAGAAAATTCCGGTTTCAGGCAAAGCAGTGCAGCTGGCGCAAGCATGGTTTACGGCTTGAAACTCTTGTATTTTTGCTATGATTGTGGTAAGGTAAATTTAGTGTCGGGACAGACGCAGGCGGGAGCAGCGGACGCAGGAGGAGATAAGAGAAAACATCGGATTTTCATGCAAAGTGGATCAGCCAGTTGCATGGGGGTTTATTGAGAAAGCTGTAACAGTCAGGTGGGGATTGAATTGTTCGGAAAGTCTGGCTCATAGATGTTTCCTTATGAAGTCCGGTCAGAAAAGCAGTGCTTATAAGAAGGTATAGAGAAAAAAGGGCAGCAAAGCAAATGCCGTAAGCTGTTATGGAAGAATACAGCGGAAATCCGCGTGAAGATTGGGAAGGAAAACTGGTATGGAAGTCATATTACAGAACCTGACGAAGAAATTTCCAAGTCGTGACAGAAAGAACCGCCGGGATGTGATCGCGGTTAATGATTTTACGTTTCAGATTCCGGACGGCAGGCTGATCGGCCTGCTGGGGCCTTCCGGCTGCGGCAAGAGTACCACGCTGAACCTGATCAGCGGCCTGGTCAAGCCAACCAGCGGCAGGATATTTTTCGGGAAGGATGATGTTACCGATCTGCCGCCGGAGCACAGGGGAATCGGGTTGGTATTCCAGAATTATGCGCTCTATCCGCATCTTACGGTGAGACAGAATATTACCTTTCCGCTGGAGAACCTGAAGGGGAAGGACAAGCTGTCCAGAGCAGAGATGCTGGAGAAGGCTTTGGGGGCGGCAAAGCTGGTGCAGATAGAAGAACTGATGGACCGTAAGCCCGGAGAACTTTCCGGCGGGCAGCAGCAGCGCGTGGCGATTGCCAGGGCTCTGGTGAAGCGTCCCAAAGTGCTTCTGCTGGATGAGCCGCTATCTAATCTGGATGCCCGTCTGCGGCTTCAGACCAGGGAGGAAATCAAGCGTATTCAGCGGGAAACCGGCATTACGACTATCTTCGTGACCCATGACCAGGAAGAGGCCATGAGTATTTCTGACATGATTGTCGTTATGAAAGACGGTGTTGTCCAGCAGATTGGAAAGCCCCAGGAGGTTTATGACAATCCTGTCAATTTGTTTGTAGCCAGGTTTCTGGGTACGCCGCCTGTCAATGTGTTTGAGGGCTGTGTCAGGGACGGCAGGCTTTATATCGGACAAGATGCGGTGCTGGAGATTACAAGGCCATCAGAGATAAACGTAAACATAGAAGCCGAAGCGAACGGAGATGCACAGGCAGCCGCAGAGAGGAAGAGCGGAAAGAACATGAATGTGAGCGCCGGCAGGAAAATTGCAGACGGCAATGTATACGCCGCAATCCGTCCGGAAGGCTTCCGGCTGCAGGAAGACGGGCCGTTGCACTGTGAGCTGGACGGGGTGGAAGTAATGGGCCGGGATATCAGCGTAGTTTCCAGAAATAGGGCATCTCTGAATCTGACAATCCGTTCCATTATCGGCACAGAGAACATGGACAGGATTTTATCCATGGAAAGAAGTGCCGTGAAAAACAGCACCGGCGAGGACGCTGACATGAAGCAATGGGCTTCCGGAAACTACGCTGACACGAGACAACAGTCTCCCGGGATGTACGCTGAACGTGGAAAGCGGGACAGGGACAACATAGTCAGGTTCGGGCTGATCCCCCGTAAGGTGTTCCTGTTTGACAGAGAGAGTGAGCAGCGGATTTACTTCGAGGCTGTGAGGCATGGAGGCTGATATGAAGAAAAAGTGGAACAGTGGCAGCCTGAAAGCCTGGCTGTATCTGCTGCCGGCGATTCTTTTCCTGGGTGTGTTCATGGTGTATCCCCTCATTGATGTATTCGTTTATTCATTTGAAGAGGGGTACAATTCCGCATCCCAGACTTACTACGGGGTGGGCACTTACAATTATTCCTATGTACTGCATGACCCCTATTTTCTGCAGGCGGTGAAAAATACATTTTTGCTGGTGATCATTACGGTGCCGCTGTCCACAGGGATTGCGCTGCTGATTTCCGTTGGACTGCATTCCGTTACACCGCTTAGAAATCTCTTCCAGACCGTATATTTTCTGCCTTATGTGACGAATACGTTGGCAGTAGGGCTGGTGTTTATGATCTTGTTTAAAAAGACAGCTTATTCCGACGGCTTTATCAATCTGCTGATTTCCTGGTTCGGCGGAAGCAGCGTGGATTTCATTGACGGGCCATACTGGGCGAAAATGTTCGTATTGTGCTTTTATACCATATGGGTGGTAATGCCGTTTAAGATTCTGATCCTGACCGGCGCGCTCTCCTCGGTCAATCAGGAGTATTACAATGCGGCCAGGGTGGACGGTACATCGAAATTCAGGATTTTCCGGCGGATTACCCTGCCGATGATCTCGCCTATGATCTTTTATCTGGTGATCACAGGTTTTATCGGCGCTTTCAAGGCGTACAGCGATGCGGTGGCACTGTTCGGGACGGACCTGAATGCTGCGGGCATGAATACCATAGTGGGCTATGTGTATGATATGCTCTACGGCGACAGCGGAGGATATCCTTCCTATGCTTCCGCGGCGGCGATCATACTGTTTGCCATTGTGCTGACCATTACCTGTATCAACCTGCTGGCCAGCAATAAGAAGGTGCATTATTAAAAGAAGATAGAAAAGCAGAGGGCTGTGTGATGGTGGAACGGAAAGAAAAAACGCAAAACAGAGAGCGGGGCAGCAGAGAACCGGATTATGGAAAAATCGAAAAAAACGCCAAAGCCCGCCAGAGGACGGCAAGCGCAGCCACCTATGTGCTTCTGACGTTCTGGGGGATGATCGTGCTGTTCCCATTTTACTGGATGATCCTTACTTCCGTAAAAAGCTACAGCGCGTACAATTCGGAGTATATCCCGAAATTTTTCACCCTGTCCCCCACGCTGCAGAACTATGCGGATGCCTTTACCACGGTGCCGCTGGGGCGGTATCTCCTGAATACGACGATCTTTACCGTCGTGACCACGGCGATCATGCTGGTGGTAATCACGCTGGCGGCTTTCGCTTTCGCAAGGCTGGAGTTCAGAGGGAAGAATGTGGTATTTGTGCTGTTCCTTTCCCTGATGATGATTCCCAATGAGCTGGTGATCATCACCAACTTTGTGACCATCACCAACTGGGATATGCGCAATACATTTCCGGGGCTGATATTGCCCTCCGTCACTTCGGTTTTCTACATTTATCTGCTGAAGGAGAATTTCGAGCAGATACCGGACAGCCTTTATTACGCGGCAAAGGTGGACGGTACTTCGGATCTGAAATATCTGCTGAAGGTTATGGTGCCCATTTCAAAGCCTACTTTGATCACCGTGACCATACTGAAGGTGATAGAATGCTGGAATTCCTATGTGTGGCCCAGGCTGATCACAGATGATCCCCACTATTTCCTTGTCTCAAACGGAATCCAGGAAATCCGGGAGAACGGCTTTGGAAGGGAAAACATCCCGGCCATGATGGCGGCGGTGGTGGTGATTTCGCTGCCTTTGATAGTGCTGTTTCTGATCTTCCGTAATAAGATCATGGAGGGTGTGTCAAGGGGAGGTACGAAAGGATGAGGAAGCGGTGTGACGGAGATATGGGAAGGAAACTGCGGGAAGCGTGCCGCAGGGTGAGAAATGCGATTCTGGGCGGCAGTATCCTCATATGCGCTGCCATGGTCCTGACAGGCTGCCATGGCGCCCGGGGCAGCGCCGCTTTTGAGATTCCGGCGGAATTTGACACCGGGAAGCAGCATGAGATCACTTTCTGGGCGAAAAACGATACCAACAAGACCCAGACAGACATCTATGAGAAGGCGATCCGGGATTTCGAGGAGCTGTATCCGAATATCACCGTAAATCTGCGCTTATATACGGATTATGGTAAAATTTATAACGATGTAATAACAAATATGGCCACGAATACCACGCCCAACGTGTGCATTACCTATCCGGATCATATTGCCACGTACCTGACCGGGACGAACCAGGTAGTTCCGCTGGAGGGACTTTTTGCCGATGAAAAATACGGGCTTGGGGGCAGTGAGGTGCGGTTTGATTCTCCGGCGGCAGACGAGATCATTCCCGGGTTCCTGGAGGAGTGCTCCTTTGGCGGGCATTATTACGCCATTCCCTACATGCGCTCCACGGAAGCCTGTTATGTTAATAAGACATATGTGGAGGCTCTTGGGTATAAACTGCCGGAGGTTCTCACCTGGGATTTCGTCTGGGAGGTATCCGAGGCGGCCATGGCCCGGGACGGGGAGGGAAATTATCTGGTCAACGGCCAGAAGGTGATGATTCCCTTCATCTACAAATCCACCGACAATATGATGATACAGATGTTGAGGCAGAAGAAGGCTGACTATTCCACGGATGCGGGAGAGATACTGCTTTTTCACGACACCACCAGGGAACTGCTGATGACCATAGCGGAGCATGCCGAAACCGGCGCCTTTTCTACCTTTAAGATTTCCAGCTATCCGGCCAATTTCCTGAATGCAGGACAATGTATTTTTGCGGTGGATTCTACCGCAGGCGCCACCTGGATGGGAACGGATGCGCCTTTGATCGACATCAGCGAGGATAAACTGGTGGAGTTTGAGACCGCGGTTATGACGATTCCTCAGTTTGATGAGGCTAACCCGACTATGATTTCCCAGGGGCCTTCGGTTTGTATATTTAATAAAGAAGATACCCAGGAGGTGCTGGCATCCTGGCTGTTTGCCCAGTATCTGCTGACCAATGAGGTACAGATTGCCTATTCGGAGACGGAAGGCTATGTGCCTGTGACTTCAAAGGCCCAGGACTCAGCCGAATATCAGGACTATCTTGCCAGAGGCGGTGAGGACAACGAGCTGCATTACAATGTCAAGATCCAGGCTGCCAGGCTTCTCCTGGACAATGTGGAATATACCTTTGTCACACCGGTGTTCAACGGATCGGCATCTCTCCGTGACGCGGCGGGGCAGTTGATCGAAAACACGGTGAAATCTGTCAGAAGGAAGCAGACGGTTGACGATGCCTATATGGAGAAGTTGTATGACGACACGATTTCATTGTACCGCCTGGACCAGCTGAGCGGCCAGGGGACGTCGGCAACCGGCGGCAAGGCGGACCTGGGCAAACTGCCACAGACGGCAGTGATTCTGCTTTCCTCTTTGGCGGGGGCATGGGTTTTGATTATTCTATATGTGGTCATGCAGAAGATAAAAAAGAGCCGAACATGTCAAATGTGACGAAAAGTCTCCCGAACCTGGTATGCGGGGGACTTTTTTGTGGGCAAAAAAGCAAAAGCCGGGTGTATTTTGCGGAAGCAAATGAGCATTTATGCTATTGTTTTCCTGGAAATATCGTGTATAATAAATTCAAAGTTTTCGGACAGCATTTCTGTAATGGAAAGCTGTCAGAAGGCTTCAAAACAACAGCAGTTCTGGCTGACACCCTGGAAAATTTACATGAGTATTGCTCTGTAACCGGAAATTTTCTGAATATATGCGCATGAATATATTCATCTGCCGCTTTCCGGAGTACATACGGAATGCGCACTCGCTGTACATTTACAGTTGGCGCAGGTTTCTGTTCGTGCGTATCTGATTCAGTCAGTGCCGGTATCGGACAGGGGTGTTGCGGAACTCAAAATGGGAGGATCGAAATGAAAAAGATGAAAAAATTTGCAGCATTGTTTTTGTCTGCAGCACTGGTAACCGCATGTGTTGCCTGCGGAAATGATGCAGGAACAGGTGAATCAGGAAGCTCCAGTGTGGAAGAAAGCAGCAGTGAGAGCAGCGAAGAGTCCAGCGAAGCTTCCGATGCCGGGAGCGAGGCATCCGGCGAAGAGTCCGGCGAGTCTTCTGATGCCGGAAGCGAAGAGTCCGGCGAGGTCTCCGATGCAGGTTCTGAAGAGGGCGGCGAGGCATCCGGAGAAGTTATGACTTACGCTGACTATGTGGCGGCACCCATGGATTCCGAGGTTGTTGTAGAGACCTATGTACAGGCAAAGCAGGCATGGTGGGAGAATCAGGCTACCCTCTATACGCAGGATCAGGACGGCGCTTATTTTGTATACAATGCGGCATGTTCCGAGGAAGATTACGCTAAGCTGACACCCGGAACCAAGATCAAGGTAACCGGCTTCAAGGGTGAGTGGTCCGGCGAAGTGGAGATCATGGACGCCACCTTCGAGATCGTAGAAGGCGGGGACAGCTTTGTTGCAGAACCCACAGATGTAACTGCATATCTGGGACTTGATGAACTGATTGATTTCCAGAATCAGTTTGTATCATTTAAGGGTATGACTGTAGAACCGGTAGATCCGGATAATGCAGATTGCGAGGATGCATTCTGGTATAAAGATAACAATTCCGGCCAGGATGGAGACGATTTGTATTTCAGGGTTTCATTGGATGGGCAAGTATACACGTTTACGGTTGAATCCTACCTGTGCGACAATACCACAGACGTATACGCTGCAGTGAAGAACCTGAAGATTGGCGACAAGATTGACCTGGAAGGTTTCCTGTACTGGTATGAGGGTGTAAATCCGCACATTACATCTGTAACAGTAGCAGAATAATCGGATAAACAGCAAAAAATAATGACACCTTGAACGTTGGACAGGTTCCGTGTTCAAGGTGTTTTCCTTTTTCGGGCAGGATATACTATAGGAAGGAAAGTACAGCTGCCTATAGTTGAATGCAGCACAAAAGTGACGGTTCGGTCGTCTGCACAGTATAACGAGTGAACGCATCAGCAATCAAGAGCTGAAAGCGGCAGTTAATTGCGCCCACGTGTATAAAATTGACATATCTTGGCGGCCCGACAGTCTTGTATCCGTGGTTCAAGTATGATAAAATAGCTGTATTCCCGGCAGGATATGAGCAGGGAAACGCATGATAAAACTAGCATTATTTCGAAGCAGTGGCGAGGAGGAATGATTATGAATCTGGTGATTACCATAAGCCGAAGGTTCGGTACGGGAGCAGGGCTAATTGCGGAAGAGCTTTCCGGAAAGCTGAATGTTCCGGTGTATGACAAAGCTTATATTGAGCATGAACTGGAAGGTGAAAGCTATGCGGACGAAGCGGAGGTGATCAGGGAACTGGCATCTCATTCCTGCATTATTCTGGGTCGCTGTGCTTCTGAAATTCTGAAGGATCAGGGCAATGTGTTCAACATTTATGTGTGCGCGGATAAGGAAGACCGGATTCGGCGTGTTATGGAGAAAAAGTCTCTGGGGTACGAGGAGGCCAAAGCCACCCTGGAGAAAAATGACAGGGAGCGGGCGGATTACTATTACAGGCATACCGGAAAGGTGTGGGGAGATGTGAATAATTACCATATGATTCTGGATACTTCCCAGCTGGGCATTGAGAACTGTGCTGGCATACTGATGAAATATTTTGAGAGAGTGGAAATCATTTAAGACATATTTTTGTGACAAAAACAATTGTTTTGGAACAATACCGACTGCGAAAAAGCAACTGCGTTACAGGGTTGCTTTTTTGTATGAGAATTCTGCGCCGGGATGGACGAAAACGGGAGAGATACAACAGGGCTGCGGGGTGCTGCGGAAGCGGAGCCGTGGAAGAAGCCGGATTGCGGCGCGGCGCGGGAGCGGAGCCATGGAAGAAGCCGGATTGCGGCGCGGCGCGGGAGCGGAGCCGTGGAAGAAGCCGGATTGTGGCGTGTAGTGGGAGCAGAATGATGGAAGCCGGATTGCGGCGCGGGAGCGGAGCCGTGGAAGAAGAACTGTGGTGCACCGTGGGGGCAGGACAGC
Source organism: uncultured Acetatifactor sp. (assembly GCA_910585805.1). GTDB lineage: Bacteria > Bacillota > Clostridia > Lachnospirales > Lachnospiraceae > Acetatifactor. The sequence continues at coordinate 18,362 of CAJUFB010000024.1, read as the reverse complement.
GGGAGAACAGCGGACTTGCGGAATCCACAGGTAATGTAGAAATGGAACAGGCGGTAGGTTATGTATCTGGTATATTTTTTGTTGTGGGTGATTTTTAACGGAAGTTTTACTTTGGAAATCTGTATTTTCGGGTTGGTGATTGCAGGCGGGCTTCTGGCATTTTCATGCAGATTTATGGATTACAGTCTGACGAAAGAACGTAAATCATACAGGAAAATTTTTCTGTTTTTCAGATATTGTGTATTGCTGGTGAAAGAAATTGTCAAAGCTAATTTTGGGGCAATGCATTTGATTCTGACTCAGAGAGAGGAGATAGAGCCTGTACTGGTTACCTTTCATTCTGACCTGAAGACGCAGACGGGGAAGGTTCTGCTGGCCAATGCGATTACCCTGACGCCGGGAACCATCACGGTTACATTGGAAGGCTCGGAATACCAGGTGCATTGCCTGGATGAATCCCTGGCGGAAGGGCTTGCTGAGAATGAATTTGCTGAATACATTCGCAGGCTAGAGGAGATATAAAAAGTTGCCGCCATACGATGAGGCAGGAGCAGGAATCGGGCCGTATGTTGCACATTAAGGTATGGAACAGAAGCAGCGGCAGTTTGCGGCAGGCGTGTGTGGTGGTACCGGATTTGACAGAAAGCGTGGGTGAGAGATGGAAAGCCTGGAGAAAGCATATGGTATTTTTTTGACAATAGTGTTGGTTATACTGGCAATTCTGGTGATACTGTGTCTGGTCCGTGCCATTATCGGACCAAGGGTTGCGGACCGTATCGTATCGGTGAACATGATGGGAACCATGGTCATCGTGATGATTGCAATACTGGCGCTGATGTTGGGGGAGGGGTATCTGGCGGATATCTGTCTCATCTATGCAATGATCAGTTTCCTGGCGGTTATTGTGCTGACGAAGGTATATATGGGAGTCTACACGGAAAGCCGCAGGACGGAGAAGAAAAAAGAAAATGACAATAATGTCATAAGTGAACAGATGATTCCGGAAAATAAAAAGAGATAGATACAGGCTGACAGATGGTTATGGACTCTCGGCATTTCAGGAAGCGGAAGCGGACATTGGGGATGACTGGGATACGGAGGAGCGGGAGAATCGGCACAAACGATTTCCGGAAGACTGCACGATAAGCGGCCTGGAGATTCCGGGAGGCTATTGTTTTTGAAATGGAGGGTGAGAAGTGATACTGCAATGGATTCGGTTCCTTCTGGGAGGCGGGCTGCTGCTTGCGGGGCTTGCCACCTTTATCATAGAGATGATAGGGGCGTTTCGCTTTCGATATATATTGAACAAGATGCATGCGGCAGCAATCGGAGATACCCTGGGCATCGGCTTTGCCCTGTTGGGGCTGATTGTAATGAGTGGGTTTAATTTCACATCGCTGAAGCTGTTTCTGGTGATTGTGTTTCTGTGGTTTTCCTCTCCGGTTTCCTCTCACCTGATTGCCAGGCTGGAGGTGTTCACCAATGAGGATGAGGAAGCGCACTATCAGGTGAAAAATCTGGATACTTCCGAAGCCCGTTCCCAGGACGGGACGGACAGGGAACTATAAAACAGCATCTGAGAGAACAGTGCCCGGAAGGATTTACGGACAGATGCGCTTGTGTCCGGAAATTCCTCCATGAGGGGGCACTGTTATCACAGATGCGGAACTACAAAACAGCATCTGTGACAACGGTGCCCGGAAGGATTTACGGACAGAAGCACTTGTGTCCGGAAATTCTTCCATGAGGGGGCACTGTTGACACAGATGCGGAACTACAAAACAGCATCTGTGACAACGGTGCCCGGAAGGATTTA
>CAJUFB010000024.1:0-16446 GCA_910585805.1 uncultured Acetatifactor sp. | reverse complement strand
CGGACAGATGCACTTGTGTCCGGAAATTCTTCCATGAGGGGGCACCGTTGACACAGATGCGGAACTACAAATAAGAAGGGATTCATATGACGATATTTAAGTGCATCCTGCTGGGATTTCTGATTGTATGCGCCATTGCGGCAAGCCTGTCCAAAAAGCTGTTGAACACCATATTGATCTTCATGTCCTACAGTCTGGTAATGTCCATTATCTGGATTATACTGGAGTCGCCGGATTTGGCGATTACGGAGGCAGCCGTGGGAGCCGGGGTTACAACGGTGCTTTTTCTTGTGACATTAAAAAAGATCAATGCCATCATCAAAAAGGAAGAAGAGAAGGAAAAGGAAGAAGAGAAAGAAGAGAAGGAAGAGAAAGAAAAGAAGGAAGAGAGAGAAGAGAGGGGAGAAGCAGCAAATGAGTAAAAGAATTTCGGATGAGGAATACCAAAAAACACTCTCCTTTCGATTCAGGCAATGGCTGGACGGCACCAGGGACCCGTATCTGGGAAATGTTGAAATGAAGAAGCAGGAGACGTTCCGGGAATCTGCGCAGGAAAAAACGGAACGTGAAAAAGAACGCAGACGCCTGAAAGAGAAAGTGTACGACCTGGAGAATAACCTGGAGGTCAGGATATTCAATCGTTTTTATAAAGTGTTCAGTGTACTGTTCTGTATTTTCCTGGTAGCCATGCTGCTGGTGGCGGTATCGGATTTGCCGCTTCATGGTAAGGCTGACAACCCGGTTAACAATGAAGTGGCTGAGCGCTATATTGAAAAAGGCATGCAGGAGACCGGCGCGGTAAATATTGTCACGGGAATGATACTTGACTACAGAGCATTTGACACGCTGGGAGAATCTCACGTACTGTTTGTTGCTACCTGTACCGTGCTGATTTTGCTGCGTTCGGACAGGAAAGGCGATAAGGAAGAGGAGGAAAACAATGACAGGATTCATGAACCGAAAAATGATATTATCCTTCAGACAGTGGCCAAAATCCTGGTGCCGCCCATCTTCATTTTCGGAATCTATATCATTCTGGCAGGACATCTGGGGCCAGGGGGAGGGTTTTCCGGCGGTGCCGTGATAGGGGCGGGGCTGATACTATATCTGAATGCCTTTGGTTTCGCGAAGACAGAGAAATTTTTTACAGCCAAAACCTACCGGAGGATGAGCTTCTGCGCGTTGGCATGCTACAGTATCGCGAAAAGCTATTCCTTTTATACCGGCGCAAATCATATTGAGAGCGTCATTCCCCTTGGAACGCCGGGGGCAATCCTGAGCAGCGGGCTGATACTGATTTTGAATATCTGCGTGGGCATTGTGGTGGCAGGCACCATGTATACATTTTATGTTATGTTCCGGAAGGGGAATTATTGAGCCGACATATAAGGGCGCGGAATGCAGGGTGTCGTGACGCAGGCGGTAAAGTGGATATAACAAGGAGGATTACAATGCATTTTGAATATTTACTGCAGAATTATGAGGAAGCGGCAGCCATGATTTTGTTCGGAATCGGTTTTTCCAACCTGCTTCTGCAGAAGAATCTGATCAAAAAAATCATAGGGCTGAACATCATGGACACTGCCACATATCTGTTCCTTGCATTGAAGGGGTATATTGAGGGGAGAAAAGCGCCGGTGGTGGTGGACGGAGTCACAAGCGCAGAGGCGTACATCAATCCCATTCCCAGCGGCCTGGTGCTGACAGGAATTGTGGTTTCCGTGTCGGTGACTGCGCTGATGCTGTCCCTGACCATCCGGCTGTACCGCAGATACCATACCCTGGACCTGGATGAAATCAGCACTTTGCTGAAAAAGGAGGGAAAATGATGGACTCTGTGCAGAATTTTCCCTTTATGTCCATTCTGATATCCCTGTTTTCCGGCCCGCTCTGTTCTGTTCTGGACGGAAAGTGGGCAAAACGTGTAAATACTGCCGTAATTACGATTATCGGAGGACTCTCGGCAGCGGTGCTGGTGTATGTGGTGAGGACAGGGCAGGCGTTTGTCTACCGTATGGGACATTTTCCGGCACCCTGGGGAAATGAGATCCGAGTCGGGGTACTGGAAGCTTTTATGGCGTTTTTTTTCTGTGTGATCATGCTTCTGTGCATGGTCAGCGGTGCGCGGGAGCGGGAGGAACAGATTGAGGACAGCAAGCAGAATCTTTATTATGTGATGGTGAATTTACTGCTGTGCTCCCTGCTGGCGCTGATATATACCAATGACCTGTTTACGGCATATGTATTCGTGGAGATTAACACAATCTCTGCCTGCGGGCTGATTATGATACGGCAGACAGGCCGTACCATTGAGGCGGCTGTCCGGTACATGATTATGAGCCTTTTGGGTTCCGGCCTGCTGCTTCTGGGTATCTGCCATCTCTATGCCGTCACCGGGCAGCTTCTGATGAGCAATATCAAAGAGGCGGTACAGATGCTTGCGGCAGGGCATCAGTATCATATCACGCTGATGGTGGCGCTGGGGCTGATGTCGGTGGGGCTTGCCATCAAAAGCGCGCTGTATCCCTTTCATGCCTGGCTGCCGGATGCCTACGGGTATGCGACGCTGTCATCTTCGGCGATTTTGTCCTCGCTGGTCTCCAAGGGATATATTTTTCTGCTGATTAAGATTTTCTACCGCGTGGTGGGATTCGAACTGGTAATGGAGAGCAAGGTTGCAAATGTGCTGTTTGTCTTCGGTATCATCGGTATGATTATGGGTTCCGTGAATGCCATAAGGACAGATAACGTAAAGCGGATGATTGCCTATTCTTCCGTGGCGCAGATCGGATATATCTATATGGGTCTGGGGCTGGCTACGGAAGCCGGGACGGTAGCCAGTATCTATCATGTGATGTCCCATGCGGCCACCAAGTCACTGCTTTTTGTGGCGGCTGCCGGACTTACGGATGCATCCAGGGGTGAGGCGCACTTTAAGGATATCACGGGGGCGGCATACCGAAATAAGCTGGCAGGTGTGGCCTTTACGGTAGGCTCACTGGCTATGGTGGGAATGCCCATGTTTTCCGGGTTTATTTCGAAGCTTTTTTTCGCCCAGGCTGCAGTGGGGCATACCCATAAAATGCTGCCTACCTTTATTGCGCTGGCGATCAGTACGGTTTTGAATGCACTTTATTTCATGAAAACGGTGATAAGGATTTACACGCCGGTACCGGAGGGAGTAGGCAGGAAAGTTTCCATAGGGGAACAGCCGGCAAAGTCAGCGGCGCTGGTCTGCTTCATTCTCCTGAACCTGATTCTCGGGTTGAATTCCGACCCGATTATCCGGCTGCTTCAGGGCGGGCTGGAGATGTTTGACTGAAAATCCGCATTCCCACAGCTTTGGACGGAACGGGGGACGGCGGTTATTGTATGACAACAGGAAGAAGGAATGACAGATGGACGGATTATTGATAGTTCCCATCGTTTTGCCGGTGCTGGCGGGGGCATTGCTTGTAATCCTGGCTTTCCGGGAGCAGCTGGCAGAGGTCAGGAATGTCGGGAGCGGGAAAAAAGAAAGTAAAAAGGGCGCTGTACCGGAAAATAAAAGGGGCACTGCACCGGAAAATAAAAAAGGCCTTGCACTGGAAAATAATAAAGGTCTTGCACCGGAAAAGCGTTGGAAAAGCGGAAAAGAAAACTGGCCCTTCTTCTACGCCGGCATTGTGGTCACGGTGTCCGTGGTTCTGGCGCTTGTTGTCAGCTGGACAGGGGAGCGGTCTGTTACGCTGTTTCGGCTGGTGGACGGGCTGCCTGTGATGTTCAGGGTGGATGCTCTGGGAAGGCTGTTTGTGACGGTTACCAGTGTTGTGTGGCTGGCGGCGACGGTGTATGCCGTAGTATATATGAAAAAAGAGGAAAAACAGAAACGGTATTTCGGATTCTGGCTGCTGCTTTACGGCGTGCTTGTGGGAATTGATTTCTCCGGCAATCTGATTACCATGTACCTTTTCTATGAACTGATGACGCTGGTTTCCGTGCCGCTGGTGCTTCACAGCGGGACGAAGGAAGCAGTCATGGCGGCGCTGAAATATCTGTTTTACTCGCTGTGCGGTGCCTACGGAGGCTTGTTCGGTATTTTTTTCCTGTATCGGTATTGTGATTCTCTGGCTTTTACGCCCGGGGGAACATTGAATGCTGCGGCGGTGCAGGGACATGAAGGGGCCTTACTGCTGGCGGTTTTTGTCATGCTGATCGGGTTCGGGGCAAAGGCGGGGATGTTTCCGCTGCATGCCTGGCTGCCTGCGGCACATCCTGTTGCGCCGTCTCCGGCATCGGCGGTTTTGTCGGCAGTGATTGTGAAGTCCGGCGTCCTGGCTGTCATCCGGGGAGTTTTCTATGTGGCGGGAGCGGAGCTCCTGAGAGGAACCTGGGTCCAATACAGTTGGATTGTGCTTTCGCTGTTGACGGTGTTTATGGGCTCCCTGCTTGCTTTCCGGGAACAGGGATTCAAGAAAAGACTGGCCTATTCCTCGGTGAGCCAGGTTTCCTACATCCTGTTTGGGCTGGCGGTGCTGACGCCGGGGGCAATGACGGGCGCGCTGGTTCATGTTGCGGTTCATGCCTTTGTCAAATGCGGGCTGTTTCTGACGGCAGGCATTTTTCTGCAGCGTTTTGGCTATACAAAGGTGGGGCAGCTGACGGGAACAGGGAAAAGGATGCCCGGGCTTATGTGGTGTTATACGATATTGTCTCTGGCGCTGATTGGAATACCGCCTGCCGGAGGGTTTATCAGCAAGTGGTATCTGGCGGAAGGGGCGCTGCAGTCCGGTACCGGGATTTTTGCCTGGCTGGGACCGGTGGTGCTGCTTGTCAGTGCATTGCTGACGGCGGGATATCTGCTTCCCGTTGCGCTGCGGGGATTTTTTCCCGGTGTACAGGAGGACGATTCCCTGCAGGAACTGGCTGGAGCAGGGGGAAATGTGAATTTGCAGGTGTTTCCCATTGCGCTGCTGGCGGCATTGGCGCTGCTGGCGGGCGTTTTGCCGAATATGCTGATCGAATATACGGAAAAGATTGCCGCGTCGGTGCTGTAGCGGGAATATGGTTTCCGGTAACATTTGGAAAGTCAAAATCATGCCGTTGGTATTTCCAGGTTTTTACCTGAAAAATCGCAGCAGTTATTTTTCGACAATTCAAAAGCTGCGGTCTTTCATGTAAACAGATGTATTACCCGACAAAGAATGAAATGCAGGTGAGTCATATGAGAGAAATAATGATGTTGATAGTAGTGCTCCTGCCCTTTTTTACCGGAATGCTGGTGCCCCTGCTGTCGTTCCGTTCCAGAAAGGGCATGTGGATTTATCTGGAGACGGCGGTATGTATCAATTCCGCTCTGGTGCTATGGATGCTGTTTCATGCGCCGGAGGGCAGTTTGACGGTATTCCGTTTTACAGGCAGCCTGAGCGTCACGCTTCGCCTGGACGGTCTGGGGGCAGTGTTTGCGGCAATAGCGGCGCTGCTCTGGCCTCTTGCCACATTGTATGCCTTTGCGTATATGAAACAGGAGAGCAGTGAAAAGTCCTTTTATACCTTTTACGTAATTACGTATGGAATTGCGTTGGGAGTTGCGTTGGCCGAGAATATTCTGACCATGTACTTTTTCTTTGAGATGCTGAGTCTGGTGACACTGCCCCTGGTGATGCACGAGAGAACCAAAGAGGCTGTCAGGGCCAGCAGGATGTATCTGTTCTATATGCTGGGAGGCGCGGCATTTGCCTTTATCGGCATGACCTTTGTGCTGGCTTACGGCAGTACGTCCTCTTTTGTGGCAGGTGGGGTCTTTGATCCGGCGCAGGCGGCAGACAGAAAAGACAATTTACTTCTGATTTATATGCTCTGTTTCTGCGGTTTCAGCGTCAAGACGGCCATGTGGCCTTTTTCGGCCTGGCTGCCCAGGGCCAGTGTGGCGCCCACGCCTGTAACGGCCCTGCTCCATGCGGTGGCAGTGGTGAATACAGGCGCCTTTGCAGCCATGCGGGTGACCTATTACAGCTTCGGGACAGAACTTCTCCGGGGAACCTGGGCGCAGTGGGCGGTGATGCTGCCGGTGCTCATTACCATTGTATATGGCTGCAGCAGGGCATTGAAGGAGACTCATTTTAAAAGGCGGCTTGCCTGGTCTACTATCAGCAATCTGTCTTACATTCTGTTCGGGGTAGTGCTGATGACGCCGCTGGGCTTGGCGGGGGCTCTGGCACATATGGTGTGCCATTCCTTTATGAAGCTGTGCTCTTTTCTCTGTGCGGGGGCGGTGATACACAAAACTGGCCGGGAATATATTCATGAGCTGGACGGTATCGGCTGGAGGATGCCGAAGGTGTTTGTGATGTTTACGATTTCTGCGCTTGCGCTGACTGGGGTGCCGGGGCTGAGCGGTTTTGTCAGCAAATGGTACTTGGTGAAAGCAGCTTTGGACAGCGGGGGAGTGCTGGCATATGTGGGTGCCGGGGCGCTGCTGGTTTCCGCATTGCTGACAGCCATTTATATGCTGAGTATCGTGGTTCGGGTATTTTTCCCGGGAAAAGATTTTGACTACAGGAAAGTAAGCGATGTGAAGGAGCCCAATTGGATGATGCTGGTTCCCATTGGGGCGGCGGTGCTTTTTATTGTTTTCATCGGGCTGCATTCCGGGCCGCTGACGGATATGCTGGAGCAGATTGCGGGAGTGATTTAGGCGGCGATTCTGAGGTTGGAGCAAAGAGGGATATGGTATGAGTAAGGAAACGGTTTTGGCGGCAATGGTCTTTTTTCCTTTTGCTGCAGGACTTTTGGCCTATGCGGCGGGGAGATTCTGCCGGAGAACGGGAGCGGGAAGAGGCAGGGAAGCCGGACAGAAAACGGGACAGAAAAATCTGCGGGACGGGCTTGTAATCGGAGCGTCAGTGGCGGAATTTGCAATGACGGCGGTGATGGCGCTGCAGTTGCCGGCATTTCCGGGGACGACAGGCGGACTGAGCGGAGACGGGGCGGCTCTGTACTTGAAAATCCCGGAAATCTGCGGCCTGGGACTTAGTTTTACAATGGACGGCTTCCGGGCGGTATACAGCTGTGTGACGGCTTTTATGTGGATGATGGCAGCGATTTTTTCCAGGGAGTATATGATGCGGCATCATAATCGGAACCGCTATTATCTGTTTCTGCTGTGGACGCTGGGAGCGACGTTGGGAGTGTTTCTGTCGGCGGATTTGTATACCACTTTTCTCTTTTTTGAGATTATGTCTTTTACTTCCTATGTGTGGGTTGTGCAGGAGGAAAGCATAAAGGCGCGGAAGGCGGCCGACACATATCTGGCAGTGGCGGTGTCAGGCGGGCTGGTGATGCTGATGGGGATTTTTCTGCTGTACCATCAGCTGGGGACTCTGGAAATCCGGGAATTGTCCGCTGCCGCTGCGGGATGTGCAGAGAAGTCTGTAATATATGCGGCGGGATGCTGTATGTTGTTTGGCTTCGGGGCAAAAGCGGGGGCATTTCCGCTGCATATCTGGCTTCCCAAGGCGCATCCGGTGGCACCTGCGCCGGCTTCCGCGCTGCTGTCCGGTGTGCTGACCAAGACAGGCATCTATGGGATATTGATTGTCACTGTCAGACTGTTTTTTCAGGAGGAAGGCTGGGGGAAACTGTTGCTGCTGATCGGTGTGACTACGATGCTGGGAGGCGCATTGCTGGCAGTATTTTCCGTGGATCTGAAGCGGACGCTTGCCTGTTCTTCCATGTCCCAGATTGGTTTTATCCTGGTGGGAATCGGGATGCTGGCACTGCCGGCGGCAGGAACAGGAGAAACGTATCCGGCGGAGGCTTCCGTGCATACCATGCTTGCGGCCCGGGGAATAGTGCTGCATATGGTGAATCATTCGCTGATCAAGCTGGTGCTGTTCATGGCGGCCGGTGTCGTCTTTCTGAATGCCCATTCGCTGAATCTTAATGATATCCGGGGATTTGGCAGGAGGAAGCCTCTTTTGGCGGGAATTTTTCTGGCGGGCGCGCTGGCCATCGGGGGAGTTCCGCTTTTCGGCGGATATGTGAGCAAGACCTTACTGCATGAGAGTATTACCGCATACGGCGGAGATACTGCCATAAAGGTGGTGGAAGCGCTTTTTCTGTTTTCCGGAGGCTTAACGGCGGCCTATATGACGAAGCTTTTTGCGGCGCTGTTTATAGAGAAAAATGAGGACGGCAGGCGGCAGGAAGCGTATGACGGGATGAAGAAATATATGAATCGCGGTACAGCTTTCGCGTTGCTGGGAAGCGGTTTGCTGCTTTTAGGCTGGGGGGCGTTTCCCCATGCTGTCATGGAACGGACGGCGGGTGTCATGCAGGGCTTTCTGGGACTGGCGGAAGCCGGGGAAGCGGTGGCTTATTTCAGCCCGGAAAATCTAAAGGGGGCGCTGATTTCCTTATGTATCGGAGCACTGGTATATTTGTTCTTTATCCGCTGGCGGCTGCTTCGCAGAACGGAACAGGGCGGCACCGAATATGTGGACGTCTGGCCCCGGTGGCTTGATCTGGAAGAACTGGTTTACAGGCCGCTGCTGCTGAAGGTCCTGCCCGCCGCGCTGGGGATCCTGTGCAGGATTCTGGACAGTTTCGCGGATTTTGCGGTGGTGCTGCTGAGAAAGACCGTATACCGGGACAGCAGGCTTCCCCGGGAGCGGGCGGAAGGAAACGTATTTACGGAGACTCTGGGCGCAGTCCTGAATGCGATACAGGCTGCGGGCAACCGTACCTGGCGGCGGGGAAATCCTGCCCACAGGGATTATGTGCATCTGGCGGCAGTAAAAAGCGAGGAAATCAGGGAGACGAATCACATTATTCAGAGAAGCCTTTCTTTTGGATTGCTGCTGGTGTGTATTGGGCTTGCGCTGACATTATTTTATATTATATGGTGGTAATAAAAATCCGCCGTAAATCCCCGGACATTTATGTCCGGCGGAACTGCACAGGAAATATCGTGCAGTACATATTGATACATCTTTTCCGGCGCACCATTCCCCGGATATCCAGCCGGAGATCATTGGCCGGATGAGGGATGCTTTCCGGGGATTGAAGGAGAGCGGGAAACAGCGTCATGGGAGCGGGACTTTTGATTACGGAGACTGGACAGTCTGGCTGTGATGGAGGTGTTTATGAAGGATAAAGGCAGGATGGAGACAGAAGATATTATTCTTGGAAAGGCAAAATATGAGGATTGGACATCGATATACCGGAATGTCTGGTCAAGGCCGGAAACAGCAGAATATATGGTATGGAAAGTGACGGCTGATGAGGATGGGGCCAGGGAGAGGATACAGAGGACGATCGCGTGGCAGGAAACCCATGATGCGTGGCTGGTCTATGAGAGGGGCAGCGGGCAGGCCATTGGTTTTGCCGGAGTGGAGGAAACAGAGCCGCATATTTATCATGAGACTGGTATTGCCTTGGGACCGGAGTATGTGGGAAGGGGATATGGGAAACAGATACTGCGTTTATTGATGGAATACTGTATTTCTTTAGACGGGCTGGAGTTTTATTATTCCACACGGGCAGAAAATCTTGCTTCAAGGGCACTGGCCCTATCCTGTGGATTGACTTATCAGCATTCGGAACAGAGGACAGACCAGCGCAGTGGTAAAACTTATGAATTGGAGATTTATAAAAAGGATCTGCAAAGTATAAGGGTGGGATATCAGCCAGAAAATCCTGCAGGCATAAGAAGCGTCCGGAACGCCCGCAGGAGGAATGGCAGATATTTAAGGACACCCATCCTTTAACATATTATTATATTTTAGTCTTTGAAGCGACAACATCCTTGCGGAATACCGCCTAAAGGGAGTTTTCTGCTAATTCCGGCGGGTAGTGCTGATACCGGCTATTTTCTTCAGAGTGGCGTTTGTGCCCAAAAGAAGGAAAATATCATCCTTTTTGGTGGGAGCGTCCGCAGGGGGGTTTACAATGATGGTACCGCCTCTCTTGATGGCGATGGCGTTGACACCGTATTTTTCGCGTAGTTTAATTTCACGCAGATTCTTGCCAATCCAGTCGGTGAGGGTCAGGATTTCCGCGATGGAGTATTCGGAGGACAATTCGATGGCATCGAATAAATTGTTGAACGCCAAATCATTTGCCAGCTGAACACCCATTTCCTTTTCGGGATAGACGATTTTGTCCGCACCTATCTTGGTCAGAATCTTTCCCTGCATTTCATCGTATGCTTTGGCAATAATCTGGCTGATACCCTGCTCCTTGGCCCAGATGGTAGCCAGCACCGAAGCGTCCAGTCCATGCCCGATGGAGATAATGGCGCCGTCGAAATTACGTCCGCCGATTTCCTCAAGGGATTCTTCGTCTGATACGTCCAGACACATGGCAAGTGTTACGTATTCGGCAATCTGCCGGATTTTCTGTTCATTGCTGTCGATGGCAAGTACCTTGCAGCCGTTGGCTTCCAGCTGCTTTGCCATGCTGGTGCCGAATCTTCCAAGTCCTATGACTATGTATTCTTTTTGGGTTCTTTTTTTCATGATGATTCTCCTGTTTCGTTTTATGAATTGTCGGAAAATAACCGCCGCAATTTATTCAGGCAAAAACCCGGAAATACAATAAAGCTCGCTATGAACTTGCAGCGGTTATTTGCAGACACTTCCTTATGCTGGTGAGCAAATCCATTTGCCCTTTACGCCCTGGTTTTGCAGAAGCGCTCACTCGTTATGCAACTAACCGATAATGACCTTGCTCTCCGCACAGGAAATATTTCCTGAGGCTCTGCGGCTGTTAAACGCCAGCGCCAGGGTGATGGGGCCGATTCTGCCAAGGTACATGGTAAGGGTGACAATCAGTTTTCCCACAGGGTGAAGGGCGCCGGTGAGTCCTCTTGACAGCCCTACGGTGGCGATGGCGGAAGTCATTTCATAGAAGGTGTCCAGAAAATCACTGTGCTGGACAGCCAGCAGCGCCACAGTCAGCAGCATCAGCACGGAAAAGCTGAATACGACAATGGCGACACATCTGCGGATGGTCTCGTCGGCAATTTTTCTCCGCATGACAATCACGTTTTTTCTGCCCCGGATATTTGCGAACATGGAGGCGAGAAGCAGGACAATGGTTACGGTCTTGACACCGCCAGCCGTTCCGGCCGGGGAGCCGCCTATGAACATAAGGATGAGATACACCAGGCAGGAAGCAGGGCGAAAGGCTTCCTGTGGAATGGTGGCAAATCCCGCCGTTCTCAGGGTTACGGATTGGAACAGAGATGCCATCAGCTTATTCGGCCAGCCCATACTGCCCAGGGTATCGGGATTGTCATATTCAAACAGAAGCGTCAAAACGGTGCCTGCCAGAATCAGGGCCAGTGTTGCCGGAATGACGATTTTGGTGTGCAGGTTCATTTTACGGGTATAGGAATCGACTGCCGCGCTCCGGCGGGGGCGGATGGTGCGCAGGATTTCCCAATATACCGGAAAGCCCAGGCCGCTGACAATGATCAGGAAAACGGTGGTGAGGTTCACAATGACATTATCCCTGTACTGGCAGAAGCTGTTGCCTCCCAAAAGGTCGATTCCGGCGTTGCAGAAAGCGGATACCGCATGAAAAATGCTGTACCAGACTCCCTTCAGGCCGTATTCAGGAATGAAGACAAGAGAGTAGCCAATGGCACCCAGTCCCTCCAGGAAGAGGGTTGCTTTTAAAATATGCATGGTCAGCTTCACCAGACCGGACAGCGTATCCAGATTATAGGCGCTCTGAATCAGCATCCTGTCCGACAGGGTAATCCTGCGGCGGAAGATGCATAAAACGATGGTGGTAAAGGTCACAATGCCCAGTCCCCCGAACTGAATGAGCAGCAGGAGGACCACCTGCCCGAAAGCGGAAAAGGTCTGGCCGATATTGACGGTTGAGAGTCCTGTGACACAGATGCCGGACATGGATACAAATAAAGCGTCCAGAAAGTCGATATGCTGTCCCGCTTTGGTACTGAACGGAAGCAGGAGGCAGAGCGTTCCCAGAAGCGCGCCGATGAGGAAGCCCAGCATGATGATTACTGTAGTTGTGAGTTTACGTCTTTTCATAGTACTGTATCGTGTGATTACAAGCTTTCTTTATTGTAACGGAAAGGGTTGTGTTCTGTTACTTTCCGTCCGTCCTTATTATAGTCTTTTTGGCCGCAGGATACAACACTTTTTTTGAAGCTGTCAGATCATTGATAATTGCTATGTTTTCCGGATATCGATATCCTGCAGAAACATTCTGGCCAGGACAATCCGCTGCCGCCGGAAAGCTTTATTCCTTTCTCCCCAATCACCGTATCCAGCCCGTCCGGTAATTCCGTAATAAATTCATATATGCAGGCTTCCGGCAATTCCTGCCTGTTCGGATGATTGCTCGGATGACGTTATTTGCCGTTTATCTGCCCGGCATGCCGAACAAATGACATCCGGAAAAATGCCCCAGGAGGAATTGCGGAAGGATTCTTACAGTCTGAGGATTGGAAAAAACAGGCAGCTCTTTCCTGTTTTCGGGCAAGTAAAGTCGTGCACGGCACCGGCAAGGGGAATGTGATTATCCTGCAGATACTGAATCATTTCCGGAAAAGTATTACCGCTGTCATTTTCCGCATAAATGTATTCATATCCCGGAATCCTCCACTTCGTCCAGCCCTCCGGAGCCTCCGCGTCATCCCTGCACTCAACACCGGCAAGATACAGGCCTCTATAGAACATTTTTTTCGTTTATGCCCGACTTTTTCTGCTGTTTTTATATTGAAGGAGTGGATGAAGAGATTAGGGTAAATTTCTGGAAGTTTATACTGCACGCCGATGAAATTTGCAGTAAGCTGCAGCGAAAGGCTGCCACAAGTGATAAAGTATATCTTTTCAGCGCATCTGTAGCATAATTATACTGCAGACCGCCAGGTTTTACAGTGATGTCTCCGGGAAAATACCTGGCTGGCGGTCTGAAGTCAGGTTGTACTGCAAATATAATCGGTGCGCAGTATATATTGATATCTCCTTGCTTTTTTACGAGTGCTGTGCTAAAATACTGAATCAAGTGAATAAGGAAGTGTGACAGAATAACACACCTCCTAAAAACATAACAGGTGCCGGGGAGCGCATTGGGGTGTTTGGCCCGGTGAAAAGGGAAGCAGGTGAAAGACCTGCACGATCTCGTCGCTGTGAGAGAGGAGTTTTGTTTCCGCCGCAAGTAAGAATTATCTGCAAATTACAGGAACCGTTTCGCGAACCCTGTAACTGAAAGAAAACCTGAGATTCCGAAAAGAGGTTAATGCGGTGTATGTCACTGGGAATTCCCGGGAAGACGAAGCAAAGTGAGGATACTCGAGTCAGAAGACCTGCCTGTTATGGGTACTGTGTAGCCACGAGGACTTGGCTGGTACGTAAGGAAGTGTCTACAAGACAATTCCTGAGCAGAAAGTATCAAAGGATTCTTTCTGTTATTAAAGTACGCCAACTCCTGCCATATTGCGGGAGTTTTTTTATTCACTGCAGTGAGGCACGCTGCCTGGACCTGCGGGATGCCGCGGATTCCGGAATGGACCAGGAAAACAAGTGATGAAAAACATCACAGAATGGAGGAAAACATGGAAAACAAAAGTAAAAGCAGCAAAAAGGTAATTCTCGGAGTGGCGGCTCTGGTGGTGGTAATCGCGGCCCTGGCCATACTCTACAATGTATTCCGGGAGAAGCCCGTGGAGGGCAGCAAGTCCATTACCATCGAGGTGGTGAACAAAGCGGAAGAGAGTACAAAGTATCAGCTGAAGACAGACGCGGAGTACCTGCGCCAGGCTATGGAAGAGGCGGAAGGGCTGACCTTCTCCGGAACGGAGAGCGAGTATGGCATGATGGTGGACACGGTAAACGGCGAAACTGCCGACTATTCCGTGGACAGTTCTTACTGGGGTTTCTACGTCAATGGCGAGTATTGCAATTACGGGATTGATACGCAGCCTGTAGCGGACGGGGATGCATTTTCCATTGTTTATACGGCGGAGTAAGGAAATGTCTGCAGATAACTGCTGCAAGTCTATAGCAGTTTTTACTATGTTTCCGGGCTTTTGCCTGAACAAGTTGCAGCAGTTATTTTCCGACAGTTCCAAAGGAAATGCATGCAAATTACGGGAACCGGTTCGCGAACCCCGTAATCAAAAGTAAATTGCAGCATTTATTTTCCTGCAGTTACTAAGGATGTGGCTGAAATACGGTACATGGAGACGGACGCGGGCTGCTTCCCAAGATTTTTACAGGTTTCAGGAAAGTGTGGATTTATTATGGAAGGAAAGAAAAAAACTGGGGAAATTGCCGTGCAGGATATTGCACTGATTGGAGTGATGGTGGCAGTGATTGAGGTGAGCAAAGCGGCGCTGGCTTTTCTGCCGAATATTGAACTCACCAGTTTCTGGATAATTCTGTTTACGCTTTTCTTTGGGTGGAGGATTCTGCTGGTGGTGCCTGCGTTCATTCTCATCGAAGGAGTAATCTACGGTTTCGGGCTCTGGTGGGTCATGTATCTGTACGCCTGGCCGCTGCTGGCGCTGGCGGTATGGCTGTTCAGAAAGCAGGAATCCGTATGGTTCTGGAGCATTCTTTCGTCCGTTTTCGGGTTAATGTTCGGATTCCTGTGCTCCATTCCCTATGTGGCAATCGGCGCGGCGGACGGCGGAGGTCTGATTGGGGGCCTGACTGCCGGATTTAGCTGGTGGGTGGCGGGCATCCCATGGGATATTGCCCACGGAGTGGGAAATTTCGTGCTGATGCTGACGCTGTACCGTCCGGTGCGCGCGGCGATGAAGCGGTTCAGCTTTGGAACTGCCAGTAAATAACCGATATTATTTGGTTCGAAAAAGGTCAACCTGAATGGAAACATTCAAAATTCCAATCAGTTTGTTCCATCTGCCATAGTTTAGTGCTGTCATGGAAAATGTGAGATATATGCCGAACGGCATGGAGACGGGAGAAATCAGGATGGAAAAATCAGAGAAAAAGATGTCGAAGGGAATGAAGGTGCTGTCAGGGCTGACGATTGTGTCAGGCGCCGCGGAGGTGATTTACCGGGTGGCAGGAGAGTTGGGGGCGGAGCGGGCTATGTCCTGGCAGGTTTGGGTGGTTACAAAATTATTAACTCGTCAATATATTCATCTATTCTAAGCATTCTGGATCATACTGCCTTTCCCTTATCTGCATTAACTTACATGGTGCCAGCACCATGTTCAAATTATTACTAAGGAAATATTCTATCTTTTTTTCAGACATAACGTTGTAGGAAACTGTATTCCCACACAAATGTTACCAATTATTCCAAATCCTCAATTCGACCTGATTGAATAGCCGCAATGTTTTTCTTAATCCTGTTTTCAGACCAATTCCACCATTGAACTTTCAATAATTCAGAAATCACATCGTCAGAAAACCGTTTTTGTTTGCTCCACAGGCGATAGAACAAAACTTGCCAATTTGTAGCTGATCTCCATTAATCGGGTAATGATATAATACATTATTCTTTTCAAATTCCCGTGAGTCATGCACAAAGTCGTTATACATTGTATAATCGTCAATTTTAATTCTGTCATTGGCAATCACATTTTTTAAATAAACCGTTTGGGTATCACCTGTCCGGGGATAAGATTTTGTTAAATAATTCCTATTGTTGGGTTTTCATCCTCAAGTTTTACTTTCCTGTCATAATAATTTACATACATCTGCATTTGTCCAATATCCTGATGCTTCAGATGACCAACCTTTAAATCAAATAAGACAAAACATCTTAACAGACGGTTGAAAAATACCAGATCCACTCTTTAATGTTCTTCTTCAAATGTAAACCGCACCTGACGTCCCACAAAAGTAAAACCTCTCCCCAATTCCAACAAATAGAGAACTTCCATATTGCCGCCCAAGTTCATCCTTACTCCATCCAAAGAAAATCCCCTGCCAAATTCTTCTGTCAGCCGTCTGGATAATTCCTGAAGAATATATTTCCCATAAGCAGCACGCTCACTGCCATTTTGTTCTTCATCTATAATCATCCGTCCAGCTTCATAATAAGAATAAACCATAGCCATGTTTACCGACATGCTCATTTTACGTTTTGCATCCCGAAACAACTGCGCAACTTGTCCAAAAAAATTATCATCGCTTTTCATATCTTGCATTCCAAATATCTCCTTTTCCAATTCGGTAATTGATAATTACCGAATTTATAAAATTTTCTACACAACAGACGGAATCCCAACCAAAATGAATTGTAATGTCTATTTAAAATTACAATCCAAAACATCCATCTCGCTGGCAGTCCCATAATCCCTCCCTTTTGTTTAGCGTTTTTATTAAGCGCTGTATTTGAATTATACTTAACATTTCTGTTATTTCCAATAGCCTATTTGTTAAACTTATCCTTTTTTGTTAAATTTAGCATTTCTGATAAGTTTTTGTTGCTGTATTATCTGAATTATGCTAG
>CAJUFB010000023.1 GCA_910585805.1 uncultured Acetatifactor sp. | reverse complement strand
TTCAAACAGCCGAAAAAGCCTTGCTGCTGTATGAAAAATACGGCGCAAGGCTTGTGGTGCTTGATATCATGCTGCCCGATCAGGACGGATTTTATGTTCTGGAAAAAATCCGCGGGTCAAGCAACGTACCTGTACTGATTGTGAGTGCAAAAACGGAAAAGGAGGACAAGCTGACCGGACTGAATCTGGGCGCAGACGACTACATTGAAAAGCCATATGATATCGATATCATGCTCGCAAAAATAAGCGGGATTTTTAAGCGGCGGTACGCTCTTGACGAAATTATTGACGGCAATATACGTATAAATAAAGTGAGCCGTACCGTTTACAAAAATGAAAAAGAACTGGAAATGACCACAAAGGAATTTGATTTGCTTCTCCTTTTGATGGAGAATAAGGGCAGGGCTTTAAGCAAGGAATACATTTTCGGACAGGTCTGGGGCAGCGACAGCTTTTCGGAACAACAGACACTGACGGTACACATAAAATGGCTGCGGCAAAAAATCGAGGACGCCCCCAAAAATCCTGAAAAAATAGTTACTGTATGGGGAGTGGGTTATAAATATGAAAGCGTTTAACAGGATTTTATCGGCAGCTGCGGCTGCCGTGATTTTATTATTTGCCGTTGTGAATATGCTCCTTGCCGCCGGCAGGACCAACGGCGGCAGACTATACCGCGTAGAGATAAAACGCCTTGTTCGTGAAATGGAAGCAAACGGTTCTGCCGACATTACCGAATGTGAGTATGTGACAAATATTGAGCGATGCGGAGAAAAATTTTACAGCACGGACAGCGACTATGTTATCTGTGAAATAAACGGAGAACTTTATCGTTTTGATTACAATACAAACGGCTGCTCCGGCAAAAAATATCTTGTAGGAATTGTAAATGCCGCTCTCGGCGTTACGGCGATTTTATTCATCGCGGTTATGATTTATATTAAATTCGCAATTCTGATACCATTTGAACGTCTGATCGACATCCCCTACGAGCTTTCCAAGGGTAATCTCACCGCGCCGATAAAGGAAACAAAAAACCGTTTTTTCGGAAAATTTCTGTGGGGAATCGATATTCTCCGTGAAAATATAGAACTGCAAAAGCAGCGCGAACTGGAAATGCAGAAAGAAAAGAAAATGCTGCTGCTGTCGCTCTCCCACGATATTAATACACCGCTTTCCGCCATAAAACTGTACTCGGCAGCGCTGTCGAAAAATTTATATCCCGACAGGGAAAAGCAGTACAAAATTGCCGAAAACATCAGCGAAAAAGCGAACGAGATTGAGAACTATGTATCGCAGATCATAATGGCCTCCAGAGAGGATTTCCTTAGCCTTGAGGTGAATATGGGTGAGTTTTATCTTTCGGAGCTTATCGAAAAAATCACGAGATACTACAGGGAAAAACTGGCGCTTATCAAAACGGATTTCATTGTCGGAGAATATAAAAATTGTCTGCTTTCGGGGGATTTGAGCAGGAGTGTTGAAGTGCTGCAAAACGTTATGGAAAACTCCCTCAAATACGGCGATGGCAAATGCGTGGAATTGATTTTCTCCTGGGAGGATGAATGCGTCCAAATTGCGGTCAGGAACGGCGGCTGTACCCTCTGCAAGGACGATTTGCCGCATGTTTTTGAGAGTTTTTGGCGCGGTGCGAATGCGGAAAGCGTTCACGGAAGCGGGCTGGGACTCTATATTTGCAGACAGCTTATGCGCAGGATGAACGGCGAGATTTTTGCGGAGATCAATAATGATATCATCACCGTCACCGCAGTTTTTGCTAAAGCGTGAATTGCTGATTTAGTGTGCCGTCAATTCCTTTCTGGTTTCCTGAAATCAGCGGTCAATATTGTGCAGGATACAATCATATACAGGGTGAAGAAATATATTTGAAGATTTGTTTTGAAATATGCAGTCTGCTACAACGAATGCCCGGGGAATTCTCTACCCCGCCACCGCCATCAGCACCGGAATCGTAAAAACGCACAATATAGTAGTCAATATAATAGCGGCGCTGCAGG
Source organism: uncultured Acetatifactor sp. (assembly GCA_910585805.1). Taxonomy (GTDB): domain Bacteria; phylum Bacillota; class Clostridia; order Lachnospirales; family Lachnospiraceae; genus Acetatifactor. The sequence goes on along the minus strand of CAJUFB010000023.1, from coordinate 50,326 downwards.
TGGTGCCGTCAATCCCTTTCTGATTCCCCAGAATCAGCGGCATATTTCCGATAGGCATGCCGAACATGATCATGCATACGGAGAGCAAAGCGGCATCCTGTGTGACCAGTTTTAACAGAGGCAGCATCAATAGCGGCAGAGCCAGAAGCTTGACTGCCGAGAAGACATACAGCCTGGGCTGGCAGAAAATCCGCTTCAGGTCGGAATGGGCCAGCGTAAAACCCACGGCAACCAGCGCCATGGGGGATGTCACATTTCCCAGGTAGGTAATGGCAGTCCTGATGAAATCCGGCAGCTGTATATTGCATACAATGATAAGGAGAGCGGCAAAACCGGATACAGTGCCGGGATTGATCATGGATTTCAGGGAAGAAATCGAGAATTTCCCGTCCATCAGCGCGACTCCATAGGTGTAGAACACAATGGTGTAAATCAGCAGAAATTCCGTCACGTAAACCACATACGCTTCCCCCAGGATGCTGGAGACCACCGGTATGCCGATGAACCCCAGGTTAGAAAAGACGAACATCATCTGAAAAATCTTCCTCTGATCCGGAGCCCTGTCAAAAAGAGGGGACAAAATCATACCTGCCGCGATAAAGACGGCGAACATCCCCAGGGCAATCAGCCCCACTGTCCCTATCGTGCCCAGAGAAACCAGCCCGGCGGAATTGGCGGCGCTGGAAAGAATCAGCATGGGATTGAATACATTGACGATCATTTTGGACATCTGAGTGTTCGTATGCTCGTCCATCATGCCCTTCCTGGTCATAAAATATCCTGCGCCGATCATGATCAGCAATGCAAGCATCTGAAAAAATACGGTAAATATTGTCATAATCTTCTCCCTTTTTTCGTATTGAGCGGTTGTCCCATCACTCCGCGCATGAACCGCGGTCTGTCTTTCCGGGTCGTACTTCCCTTCATTCCGTTAAGCCTGTGGAGGTCCATGCTTATGGAGCATTTCCAGAATCTTCCACAGGTATAATGCCTGTGAGTGTATTCTTTTCAGTCATGGACGGCGAGGCTGTTTGCGGACATGTGATATAACGAAAGTTTAGCACATTATCTCGGTTCAGACAATCCCATAATTTACAGACAGGATAAAACAGTGGCAGCAATCTGTTATAGTATTCTGCAATAACGGATATTAAAAGAAATGTATATTTTCGGCATCAAAGTGACATGCTAACTTCAATAATGTGTCGGTTTCTGATGCAGCATGCAGGAATTGGAAAGAAATACAGAGTCCTGCAGACTTATTTCAATATGCTTCATCAGGAGGATGACCACTCCGATGAGGTTGTTTATCGTTCAAATATTGTGCCTGGGAATTATATGCCTGCGGAGGATGAAGCATCTGGAGGAATTTCGCGTATCATTTCCAGGCTGCGGAAAGGCATGAGGTACTTTTATGTCCAGTATGATTGACAGCCGGGAAAATGTGAAAACGGAAGATGCCCGGAGTGTGCGTCCTTTCGGCATCCGGGATAAGATAGGATACATGTTCGGGGATTTCGGCAATGATTTCAGCTTTATCTTTGCCAGCAATTATCTGATGGTCTTCTACACGAAGGTGCTTGGCTTAAGCGGCTTTGTGGTGGGACTGCTTTTCCTGGGGGCCAGGTTTGTAGACGCTTTTACGGATGTAACCATGGGACGTATCGTTGATAGCGTGAAGCCCGCCAGGGACGGACGGTTCCGCGCCTGGATACGGCGCATGTGCATTCCGGTGGCGGTGGCGAGTTCCATAATGTACCTGTACTTTGTGCGGGACTGGGCTTACTGGGCGAAGCTTGCCTATGTGATTTTTACCTATCTGCTCTGGAGCAGCTTCTGCTATACCGCCATCAACATTCCCTACGGTTCCATGGCTTCCGTTATCAGCCCTGATGTGAAGGACAGGGCATCCCTGTCCACCTTCCGGAGTATCGGCGCCAGCCTGGCGGGGCTGGTCATCGGCGTTCTGGTGCCGCTGATCGTCTATGAGACGGATCTGGAGAGAAATCAGATTGTGAAGCCGGTAAGCTTTACCTTGACGGCTTTTGTGTTCGGAGTCCTGGCTGTGGGTTGCTATGCGCTATGTTATTTTTTGTGCCGGGAGCGGGTTTTTTTCGAGAAAAAAGCCGGAAAAGTGGAGTGCGCCGGGGAGCTGCTGAAGGGCCTGGGGCGGAATAAGCCGCTGCTGGCACTGGTCTGTGCGGCGCTGGTGCTGCTGCTCGCCACATTGATGGGGCAGACCATGAACAATTATCTTTTTCTGGATTATTTTAAAAATGCAAAAGCGCTTTCGGCAGTGAATGTGGTGAGCGTGGGAGGGACGCTGCTGCTGGCACCGTTTATCTCCGTGATCGTGGCGAAATTCGGCAAGAAAGAAGCCGGGGCCGTGGGAATGCTGGCAGCGGGGGTTGTGTATCTGCTGCTGTTTTTCCTACGGGTGAAGAGTATTCCGCTGTTTATGGCGCTTCTGTTTCTGGGGACTCTGGGCACCGGGCTTTTCAATATGATCATATGGGCTTTTATTACGGATATCATTGACTATCAGGAGATCGCCTCCGGCAGACGGGAGGACGGCACGGTTTACGCGGTGTATTCCTTTGCCAGAAAGGTGGGGCAGGCGATTGCCGGGGGGCTGGGCGGCTTTGTGCTGACTGCCATCGGCTATATCTCCGAGGCAGCCTCCCAGACAGAGGCCGTGGCGGAACGGATCTATACAGTGGCTACTTTGGTCCCGGGTGTCTGCTACCTGGCAGTATTTCTGATCATCCGGTTTGCCTATCCGCTGGGCAGGAAGGAAGTGGAGCAAAATACGGCAATCCTGCGGGAGAGGCGGGAATCGGAGAACGGAAAAGGCGTATGAAGAAAGTGCTCCGGATACCTTGTACAGATGAAGGTAAGGTTTCCGGATAACCGATATCAGGCGGATGGGAGAGGGTATGGATGAAATTTGACAGGACAGCGCTCTGCGGCTGCGCGGAGGCAGCCTGCAGGCTGGAGAACGGAAAGGCCGTTCTGGAATGGGCGTTTCACCTGATGCTGGATACGGGGGAACAGGTGCGGAAAGTATCCGTCCCGCTGAGGAGCGAGGAAGAAAGAAACCTTCTCAGGAAAGAAAAGGGGTATATCAGGCTCATTATTACCGACAAACAGAACAATATTATACTGGAATGCGTGCAGAAACTCCGGGAGGAGGAGCCGCTGCAGTCCATTCTGCTGCAGCCGGCGCTATGGAGAGGGATCCGGGATCCGCATCTGTACGGAATGGAAGCAATCCTGGCAGACGAGACGGGAAATCTTCTGGACAGAGCACAGGGGCAGCTGGCTCTGCGCTGTCTCTCCCGTACTGACAGGAACGGAAAAACGGAAATTTTGCTGAACAATGAGGATTTAACGCCCAGAGCAGTGCGCTATACACTGCCGGAAGCGGGGACAGCGGCGGCGATACAGCGCCAGATGCTGGAAGACCTGCAGTGGATGCTGAAGCTGGGAGCCAATTGTGTCTGCCTGGAGACCAGCAGTGAGAAGGAGATGGCAGCATGGCCGGGGTGTATGACAGAAGCGCATATGGAATTCCGCATGAAAGCGGACCATGAGGTTAGCCTGAAGGCGAATACAGAGCACTGCCGGGAAATCTGCCCGGATGTGACCGGGGATGCGGAAAATGGAAGAAAACAGGCATTGTATAACCTTTTTCTGCAGTTATGTGACCGCTGCGGCTTTCTGGTATTTCTAAGAGACGTGAAACGGCAGGAATACACTTGGGCACACGGAAAAAAGACAAGGCTTCCGGTTTTGCAAGATGATTACATGACTGTCTTCCGAGGAAAAGAAAACAGCTGCTTCCACCCCGGCAGCAGCCGTCCGGACTCTCTTTTTTACAGATATCAGGCAAGGTGGAACCGTATTCCCTTTGTCCATATCGTTCCGGAAAGCATACGGCGTCTGAAAAGCGGGAATTACGCGGTTCTCTGTTACAGTAACTGCGGACGGGTAGCGATGTATTCAGACGGTATTCTTTTCGAATATAAAAGCGGGGAAGAGGAATTTTATTTTCAGGAAATTCCTGCCAGAACCCCCACTATCATGCTGACCGCAGAGGGGGAGGGCTGCTGTGAGACGCTGTCGATTCACAAATCTTTCACAAAGTGAACACTGAATGATGACATTTTCCCATTAAAATACTCGGTAACGCATGGCAGCCCTGTGCAGCCGCATGGAGGCAGCTGGCAACAGTGTTTTGGACCAGGCTGAAACAGAAGTTCTGCCGCGAAACTGAATAGAAAGGTATGGGAAAGCATGATTGAGGTGACGAATCTTACGAAACAATATGGTGACCACATGGCGGTGGACCACCTCTCCTTCAGGGTGGAAAAGGGGCAGATTTACGGCTTCCTGGGACCCAACGGAGCAGGAAAATCCACCACCATGAATATCATCACAGGCTACATAGCTCCGTCAGAAGGCACCGTGACCATAGACGGAAAAGACATTCAGAAAGAACCCGAGGAAGCCAAAAAGCAGATCGGGTATTTGCCGGAGATACCGCCTCTGTATGTGGAGATGACAGTGGAAGAATATCTGGAGTTTGCCGCGCAGCTGAAGAAGATACCCAAAGCAGAGCGGCAAGCCCAGATGCGGAAAGTCATGGAGATGACAGGAGTAGAGGATGTGAAGAAACGGCTGATACGGAATCTGTCCAAGGGCTATCGCCAGAGAGTAGGATTGGCGCAGGCCATGCTGGGAGATCCGGAAGTGATTATTCTGGATGAGCCTTCCGTGGGGCTGGACCCCAAGCAGATCATCGAAATCCGTGATCTGATCCGCCGGTTGGGTGAAAACCACACCATTATCTTAAGTTCCCATATTCTCTCCGAGGTCAGCGCCATATGCGACCATATCATGATCATTTCCCACGGACGGCTTGTAGCCAGCGATTCGCCGGAGGGATTGAAGAAACTGATGAACCATTCCCAGGAACTGCAGCTGACGGTGAAGGGCGGAGAGGCGCAGCTGTGCGATGTGCTCAATAAAGTGACAGATGTGTCATCAGTAGAAGCCATGGAAGCGCCGGGAGAGGGATTTGCGAGAGCTAGGGCAGTTTCCGAAGAGCATGCGGATATCAGAGAGACTGTTTTCTATGCCCTGGCGGAGGCGAAGCTGCCGATCATGGAAATGGTGGTTCATGAGAAATCCCTGGAAGATATTTTCCTGGAATTGACGGAAGGGGTACAACCGGGGGAAAAGGAGCGGAAGAAGCTCTTTGGCCCCAGGAAGCGGAAGAAGTCATCCGAAGGCGGAGAGGCGGAGCCGGCCGATGGAAGTACAGAAGAGGCAGACGAAAAGCAGGGAGGTATATAAATAAATGTTGGCAATCTATAAGAGAGAGATCAGGTCCTACTTCCGTTCCTTTATAGGGCTGCTGTTTATTGCGGTTACCTTATTTTTTGTAGGATTGTATTATACGGCAGTAAATCTGCTCCAGGGCTATCCCTATTTTTCCTATGCCATATCCAGCGTGGTAATCCTGTTTCTGATCAGCGTGCCAGTGCTTACCATGCGGATTCTTGCCGAGGAAAGAAGGAGCAGGACAGACCAGCTGATTCTGACGGCGCCTGTATCCGTAGCCGGAATCGTGCTGGGCAAGTTTCTGGCGCTGCTTACCATATTTGCCATTCCCACCGGCATCATCTGTATTTACCCGCTGATCATGGGAAGCTTCGGCACCATTCCCATGGCGGAGGCTTACCTTTCGGTTCTGGCATTTTTTCTCTATGGGATGATGGCCATCGCCGTGGGCGTATTGGTATCCTCATTGACGGAAAGCCAGGTAATATCTTCCGTCCTTACGTTTATTATCCTGTTTCTGGCGTATATGATGGATTCCATCTGCGGTCTGATCTCCTACACCGGAAACTGGCTTACCAGGATCCTGAGCTGTCTGGATATGTACACGCCCTTTTCCAGCCTGATGAACGGTACTCTGGATATAAAATCGGTATTTTACTTTGTTTCCATGACAGCCCTTGCACTGTTCCTGACAGTGCAGTCCATTCAGAAGAGGCGTTACAGCATTTCGCTGAAAGCATTCAGCATGGGCGCCTACAGCACCGGTATGATAGCGGTGGCAACGGGCATTATAGTAATCGCAAATGTGGTTCTGGGAGAACTGCCCGGGTCCTGGGTATCCATGGATGTGACGGGCGAGAAGCTGTATTCTCTGACAGAACAGACAAAAGAATATGTGAAAACCATTGACGAGGATGTAACGATTTATGTGATCTCCTCCGAAGACAGCCAGGATATGGTGCTGGGACAGACATTGCAGAGGTATGATGATCTGTCCGGTCATATTAAGGTAGAGTATGTGGACCCCAATATCAATCCCAGGTTTTACATGCAGTATACCAATGACAGCATCAGCCTGAACAGTCTGATCATTGTCAGCGGGAAGCGGAATACCGTGGTGGATTACAGCGATATCTATGAGACCAGTTATGATTATGACTATTATACAGGAGGCTATTCCTCCAATACCACCGGATACGACGGCGAGGGGCAGATCACCAGCGCTCTGGACAGGGTGCTTACGGACGATGTGCCTAAGGTATACATAACGGAGGGGCATGGTGAGGCTTCTTTCAGCGCCGCCTTTACCAACGCCTTGAAGAAGGAAAATACGGAGTATGAGAGCATCAATCTGATGGACCATGACACGATTCCGGAAGATGCGGCCTGCCTGGTGATCAATGGAGCCACAGGGGATTTTTCCGCGGACGATACGGAGAAAGTGGTCCGGTATCTGGACAGGGGCGGAAATGTGATACTGGTGACGGGCATCACCGATGTGGAGACACCCAATCTGGACTCGCTCTGCGGATACATGGGGCTCCGGGTAGCGGAAGGACTTGTGGTGGAACAGGATGAGGCAAATTATTACAGGAATCCTTATTATCTGCTTCCCACCATGGGCAGCAGTACCTTTACCGCAGGGCTTTACGGACAGTATTATGTGTTCGTTCCATTCGGACAGGGCATTCTGATCGAGGACGAGGACAGGGAAGACATCTCCTACAATAAATTCCTGAGTACGTCGGACAGTGCATTTGCCAAGTTAGACACTTCTAATCTGGAAAATTATGAGAAGAGCGAAGGCGATACGGACGGTCCTTTTGCCATCGGCGTATCCGCAGTCAAGACGTTGGAAGACGGCACGGAAGCCACCATGGTAGTGTACGGCTGTGAACAGATTTTTTCGGACGAGGCCAATATGATGGTCAGCGGCGCCAACCAGGTCATGTTCACCAATACGGTGGGTACCTTTGCAGACCATGAGGTCAGCGTGTCCATACCGGCGAAAAACTATGAGGTATCCTATCTGATGATCCCTCAGGGAAGAGCGGTGCTGCTGGGCGTATTGCTGACAGTAGTGATGCCCTTCGGATGCCTGGCGGCAGGCTTTGTGATCTGGTTCAGGAGGAGAAGACGCTGAGATTTCAGGAAATTGCAACAGGAGGCATAACATGAAAAAGCAGAAAAAGCAGTTTATTATTTTGTCAGCGGTGCTGGTTCTGCTGGCTGCCGCAATCCCCGGCGTTCGATATATGAATGAAAGGCGGGAGGCAAAAGAGGCGGAGGCAGCGAAAGCGGAGCAGGACAGTGGTGTCGTAATTGATGTGGCATATGAGGATGTAGTGAAATTTTCTTATGATTATGACGGGGAAACCTATGCCTTTGAAAAAGAGGGAGACACCTGGCATGCGGCGGAAGACGATTCCCTGAGTCTGAAAGAATATTCCATAAAAAATATGCTTTCGGGTGTGGCGCCGTTTGACGCGCAGCAGGTGATCGAGAACGTGACAGATTTAAGCCAGTATGGACTGGCGGATCCGGAGCGGACGATTTCCTTTGAAACCGCATCCGCCAGCTATATCCTGCATGTGGGTGACCACAATGCGCTTACGGGGACTTATTATGTGTGTATGCCGTCGCAAACAACCGTGTATGTGGTGGAACAGACTGTGGTGACGCGGTTTAACCAGACGCTGGAGGATTTGGTGGAAATAGTGGAAGAGGAGTCCGGTGAGAGCCTGAGCGGTAAAGAGAGCGGAAACGACATAGAGGGTGAAAGTGAAAGCCGGAGCAGTGAAGAGAGCGGAAGCGACATAGAGGGTGAAGGCGAAAGCCGGAGCAGTGAAGAGAGCGGAAGCGACATAGAGGGTGAAGGTGAAAGCCGGAGCAGTGAAGAGAGCGGAAGCGACATAGGGGGTGAAGGCGAAAGCCGGGGCAGCGAAGAAAGTGAGAACCAGACAGAATAAATAGATTGACAATGCCTCACGTTTCGGGTACCATTTCAATAGAGGTGGCATAGAACGATATCTGTTGTCGAATTCCTGCGGACAGCGGAATTCAAACAAGGAGGCATATGAAACTCAATACTGCAAAGATAACCGTCCCCGGCCTGTGGGATGAGATACGGGCACACGAGGGCAAACAATTTCTAACGAAAAAGGGACTTCCCTTTACTTACACCATCAAGGGCGGAGAACTGTTCACCGACAGGCGGGAGCGCTCCATCACCCGAAGCACTTTTGAAAAAGCTTACGAGAAACTGATTCAGGATCAGGTCGGGGAGGCTGCCCCGAAGAAGATCGTAGGTCCCAAGACGCTGAATGTATATGGCGCGCCTTATGTATGGGCTGTTTTTATGGGAATCGGACTGATTGAGGAGCCTGTGTATGTTCAGCAGGAGATGGATATGCAGCCATAGTCGGTATTTAGATGTTTTTTATGCTGTATGCCGATAAAATTTCCGGTAAACTTCAAAAGTATAATCTGCAGTAAGAGAGACCGGGATTCCGCTGCGTTATCGGATTCCCGGTCAAAAACTATTATTATGGTCTTTTTCTGTGGAATCAACTCTGTCCTCACTGGCGATGGGCGGACAGAGCTTTAAGACAGGGGGCCTAATTCCGTACGCAGGCAATGACCGCGCGGATGGGTGTCCCTTCCGGAGAGACGATTTTGTACGCTCCGGCCGCTTCAGGCACGATGCAGGTTTCTGCATAATGCAGCTCGAAAGGCGGGAAATGGCCGGTATCGCTGGTCAGGACGGCCCGTCCTCCCTCCACCAGATTGATCACATGGACGCTGCCGTTGCGGCGGATGGGCATTTCGCTTTCCGTGCTGACGCGGAAGGTATCCAGAAATTCTCTCTCGTGGAGCCCGGTGCGTTCCACAGTGCCGTTTTCGTCCCGGTGGACTATCGTGATTTTGTCGACCAGATTTTCTTTCACCCACTCCGTGTTGCGGTACCATTGAATATTGGCGGCACCATGCTTTATATGAATGGGCCTGGGCCTGCCGTCCAGATCCAGGCGTCCCCAGTCCCAGAGCTTGAAAGTAAAAATATAAGGCGTAGCACTGATTTCCAATACCATGGTATTTGCGCCGGAGCAGTGTACCGTGCCGGCGGGGATCAGTATATGGTCATGCTTCTTCACGGGAATCCGGTTGACGAAATCCTCTGCGGGGAAGGGTTTGCCTCCCTCCTGAGCTTCTTCCAGGGCCTGCACAAAAGCCTCCGGGTCAGCGCCAGTCCTTACACCCAGGTAGACACAAGGATCTTCTCCCCGGGCATCCAGCAGATAATAGCTCTCATCCTGTGTGTAGTGCATATGGAAATTCTGCTGTATGTACTCTGTCAGCGGGTGGACCTGTAAGGAGAGATTCTGGCCGTTCATGGTGTCCAGCATGTCAAACCGGATGGGAAACTCCGCGCCGAAACGGCCATGTACCCGCTCTCCCAGCAATTGCCCCGGATGGGAGTGGACCAGGTTCAGCGCCGGAGTCTGGATGGGACGTCCTCCGCCGAAATCCAGAAGGAGACTGTTCTCCTCCGGTACTCCGTCGAAACTCCAGGCGTAGTTGGAGCCGTTTTCCGGCAGCTCGAAATTTGTTTTCATCCAGTCACCGCCCCATACACCCGGGTCGAAATAGGGCACCATGCGGAAGGGCTGTTCTGCCGCCTGATTCAGGGCTTCGCGGTAAGCTTCTCCGGAAACCATGGCCGGTTCCTGCTCTGTGGTCATATCCAGATAGAGATCCATTTCGGGCAGCAGCCTGTCCTTGATACGGTCTGCCCAGCGCCATTCGGCGAAATAACCCCGCTTGTATTTTTCGTTTTTGGGCAGATCTGTCTTTGCGGTTCTCCAGTTGGAAAAGCCTCGCCGATAGCGCAGCTGTATTTCCCAACGGGTGATGTCCGCCAGCACAAGGATATCTCCCCGACATATCAGCGATGCGCCTACGCCGTATATCAGTACGATCCCGGATGTAACGGTATCTATTCTGCGGCGGGCGGCATCCAGATTTTCTGAAGGGAAAAGTTCTGCCGTTTTCCGGTGCGGGAGTGCTGTCTCTGAAGATAGAGGCTTCGGGCAGCGCATCCTGGATCATATACGGAGGCTGCCCGGCCCGGACGGCGCTGCGGGAGTCAACAATCGCCACAGAAAGGCCCGGTTTTGCTGTCAGCGCAGATCCGGAACAGCTGCGTCCCGGGGCAGAACGTCCTGCGGTCAGTCCGTTTCGGGATTTCTGGATGATCTCGGACACGGCGGGATGCAATGAGGATGTGGAAATCGGCGGGCTGACTTATGGGTATCAATACAGCTGCCGGGTAAGCGAGGGCGCGGAAGTGCTGTATGAGGCGGAGGGGCAGGGCAGTGAGCCCTTTCGGATTCCGGAGCGTTTCCTTGCGCCGGGACACAGTTATGCCGTACAGGTGACGGCGAAAAACGGCCCCAGGATATGGGGAAGCGTCCGGCGGGTTTTCCGTGTTTCGGAGGAAAATCTGATCCTGCTGAATACGCCGGAGTGCCTGGGGCTGCAGGACAGGGAAGGAATCTATACATTTGACGACGGATGGGGGACGGTGATAAACAGCCCCTACGAGATCAGCCCGGAGGGATTTGTCCTGTCAGCCGGAGAGGGAGATGCCGCAGGCAGGTTTACTTTCCGGCTTCCATGGAAGTATGAGCCGGAATATCCTTATCTGCTGATAAAGGCGGAGGCGTTCTCGGGCGACTGGAACATCCAGGTGAACGGCGTTCCCGTGGTGGGACCCAGGGAAAATAATGTGGCGGTGCGGAAGGATCTTCGTATCTTCGGATTCCGGCCAGGGGAAACGCTTGCACTGACTTTGCTTGTAAACCGCCCTTCCGGCGGGAAAGGCGCAAGGACAATATTCCGGAGTCTGCAGCTGCTTTCGAAAGGCGGAAGTCCCGGGGAGCGGTATCGGATCGTTCTATTATAGAGGACGGGGCAGGAGGGTATAAATAGAGAAAATCATTGTCATATTTCAGACCCATCTGGATCTGGAGTTTACGGATTTGGCTTCCATCGCCCCGGGCAGATAACGCTCATGGCCGGGCTTTCTCGTGGAGGGTGGAGTAATATGTATAAATTATTAAAAAAACGAGGCATTTTTCAGCGGATTATGGTACAATATTGAAAAATGCGCAGAGTCTCTGTCCGATGCCATGGCGGCACAGACGGGGAGCTGCGGGATGGAAGACAGGAGGCACAGATCATGCAGTCACGTTACGTACAGATAGCAGAGCTGCTCAGAGGGCAGATTGCCGACGGGCAGTATCCTCTGGGAAGCAGGATACCCACGGAAAATGAATTGGCCCAGTCTCTGGGCGTCAGCCGTCCCACTGTGAGACAGGCTCTGGATCTGCTGGCAAGGGAGGGAAGGCTCACCAGGGTGAAGGGCAGCGGCACTTTTGTGGCTCAGCCCAAGCTTGTACATGAGTCCACCAGTTTCGTGACTGGATATCGGGAGGAGAGCAGGAAGAAGAACCGTATCCTGCGCACCCGTGTAGTCTGTATCCAGACGGAAAAGGCAGGGGAAAAGGTAGGGGATGCCCTGAAATTACACGCGGACGAGATGGTTACCCGGCTGGTGCGGATACGGAATCTGGAGAATATGTACTCCAATGCGCCGGTGGTGTATACAACGCTGTATGTTCCCCTGAAGCTGTTTCCGGAGATGCCGGAGATGGATTTTACGGATGCTTCTTTTTATGAAGCGTTGGACAGCCGGGGGCTTTCGGTGGTGCATGCCTCCCGGAAGCTGGAGGTGGCCATGCCTCCGGCGGAGGTGGCGGCCGGGCTGGGGATCACGCCTTTTGAGCCTGCAGCGTTTATCATATCCCAGGGCTATACGCAGAGCGGACAGGCAGTGGAGTATACGGAGAGTTATTATCCGGCCAGCAGGAGCAGTTTCCAGATAGAAATCAACAGATGAGAGAAAAGCGGGCGGGCGCATCTGTATCGCAGAACGGAAAACCGGAAAATGAATGCGCGCGCCAGTATAAAACAAGGAGGAGGTAGTCTATGAAAATCGGTACTTGTGTCACGCTATCCGCCCCGGAGCAGTTGGCGGCAAGCCTGTCCGTACTGCGGGAAAACGGTTTTGATTCCTGTCAGCTGATGGCCTGGGAGCCGGCGCTGTGGACAGAGGAAAATGCCGTCAGGACGAAGGAATTGCTTCAGGAGTACGGTGTCACCGTGTCTGCGTTCTGGTGCGGTTGGGAGGGGCCGAAAGTGTGGGATTTTTATGACGGGCAGCTTACATTGGGGCTGGTGCCGCCGGAATACCGCGCTCAGCGTATCCGGAACCTGTGTGACGGGGCGGATTTTGCCCGGCTGCTGGGGATTACGGATGTGGTTACGCATATGGGGTTTATCCCGGAGAACCCTAATGACCCCAATTTCGGCAGCTTCTGCGTTGCAGTCCGCACGGTGGCGGAGCATTTGAAGGAAAACGGACAGTTTCTGCTGTTTGAGACCGGGCAGGAGTCGCCGGTGACGCTTCTGCGCTGCTTTGAGCGGGTGGGCTGTGACAATCTGGGCGTCAATCTGGATACGGCGAACCTGATCCTCTACGGGAAGGCAAACCCGGTGGATGCGCTGGATGTGTTCGGGCGCTATGTCCGGAATCTGCATGCCAAGGACGGCCTGTATCCTGTCAACGGCCATGACCTGGGGCGGGAAACCAGGATCGGCGAGGGAAAGGTGGATTTCAGGGCACTGTTTGTCCGGCTGCATGAACTCGGCTATGACGCATATGTCACCATCGAGCGGGAAATCAGCGGCGGGCAGCAGTTGTTGGATATATTGGATGCGAAAGCCTATCTGGAGCGGCTTATTTTGGAGATATACGGAGGAAATGCCTTATGCTGAAAGTAGGAATGGCAGGAATCGGCGGGATCAGCGGCGCCCATATTCCCGCTTGGGAAGCCATGGAGGAAACGGAGCTTGCGGCGCTGTGCGATATTCGTCAGGAATGTCTGGAAAAGTATCCGGACAAGCATTTATATACGGATTTTCAGGAAATGTTAAACGCGGAACAGTTGGATATTCTGGACATCTGTCTGCCAACCTATCTTCATGCGGACTATGCCGTCCAGGCCATGGAGCGCGGGATTCACGTTATCTGCGAGAAACCCGTATCCCTGAAAGCGGAAGACGTGGAGCGGGTCTATGAGGCCGCCCGCAGGAACAATGTGAAGTTTATGGTGGCCCAGGTTCTGCGCTTCTGGCCCGAGTACGAGCTGCTGAAGGAGATTTATGACTCTGGGAAATACGGGAAACTGCTGTCCGGTTCCATGAGCCGGCTGGGCGGGATTCCCAAGTGGAGCTGGGACAATTGGATGGCGGACGAGAAGCGCAGCGGCCTGGTGCCCTTTGACCTGCACATCCACGATCTGGACTTTTTGGTATATGCTTTCGGAAAACCGGAGGATGCGAAGGTTCACCGCGCAAAGCGGCCGGAACAGGACTACTTCAGCGTAGTATATGAGTATCCGGAATTTTTCGTCACCACTGAAGCCTCCTGGTATGCGGCGCCCTATCCCTTTACGGCCAGTTTCCGGTTCCAGTTTGAGAAAGCCATTCTCGCCTTTGAAAGGCAGCAGTGTATGCTGTATGAGGAGGACGGAACCGTGACGGATCTCACGGAAGCGGCAGAAGGAGATACAGGCGGAATCAACCTTCCGAAGAGCGACGCCTATGCAAACGAAATCCGTTATTTTACGAAGTGTGTTCTGGAGGACCGATTCCCGGAGCGGGTGAAGCCGGGGGAACTGCGCCAGGTGATAGAGATCCTGCGTCATCTGTAGTCTGCCGCAATGCGGAACAGAAAGCGCCAAATGACTGCGCCCACGAGTATAATGCGCTCATGGGCAGAAAAAAGACGACGGGCAAATAGCCGTCGTCTTTTTGTCGTGCATCAGCATAGCATAAAGCTGTTATTCACCCTTTACTGCACCCTTTAACTCCAGAAGCCTCTCAAGGCCCAGCTTGTCAAGCTGTGCAAGGTAGGAATCCTAGTCTGCGTTGATATCGGACTGGCCGCTTACCTACTTTTGGGGTGCCGGATAACGGATATATATACGATACACCGTTTGCTGATGGCTGTATAGACGATTTTATTTGACTATGGCTGGAGGAGCAGCGGAGAGCGGAAAAGAAGAAAGCGCTGCCCATCCTGTCCTTTCCGGCAGTGCAGCTGATGGGAATCAGCGTGCGGGAGCTGATTTCGGACAGTGACAGGCAGGCGGAGGGGATGAAGCTGATCGCGGACAGGGTGGACGCGGCGGCAGCCGTGAGCCTGATGGATCTGTCTGTGGAAGCGGAGTGTTTCGGCGCGTCCATCGCGGTCAGCCAGGACGAGGTGCCTACGGTGAAGGGATGCGTGGTGTCCGCCCCGGAGGAGGCGGAGGCGCTGGCGGTTCCGCCAGTGGGAGCCGGCCGGACGGATGTTAATATCAGAGCCATCGGGAAAGCGGTAAGGCAGATTTCGGACCGCCCGGTGTTTGCCGGAATGATCGGCCCCTATTCCCTGGCGGGGCGTCTGGCGGATGTGACGGAGATCATGTATTACTGCTATGATGAGCCGGAGATGGTAGCTGTGCTTTTGGAGAAGGTGACGGAATTCCTGATCGCCTACGGAAAAGCCTACAAGGAGGCGGGAGCGGACGGCATCATGCTGGCGGAGCCTCTGGCCGGGCTGCTTTCCCCGGAGCTGGCGGAGGAATTTTCGGCGCCCTATGTGAAGCGGATCGTGGAGGCGCTGCAGGAGGATTCTTTTGCCATCGTCTATCATAATTGCGGAAACTGCACCATACAAATGATTGATTCCATTTTGGACACAGGAGCCGCGGCCTGTCATTTCGGAAACGCCATCGATATGACCCGGATGCTGCCCCTGATTCCGGAGGACATCCTTGTCATGGGAAACATAGACCCGGCGGGGCAGTTCCGGAACGGCACCCCGGAGAGTATCCGGGAAGCGACCCTGGAGCTGATGAGGGCATGCGGCGGATACAGGAATTTCCTGATTTCCTCCGGATGCGATATACCGCCTATGTCCAAATGGGAAAACATAGACGCCTTCTTTGTATGGGGCTTTATGGATTCCCAGGAGACGGTGAGCATTTCGCCGGAAATGTTTGAGGAGTTTATTTTCCCCTGCTACAAGAAAATTTCGGAAAGTTTCGGGCTGCTCTCATACGGGTGCTGTGAGCCGGTGGATCCGATCTGGGAGAACTGTATCTCCAGGCTGGAGAATTTGCGGAAGGTGTCCATATCGCCCTGGTGCAACGAAGCGTACATGGGGGAGAGGCTTCGGGGCAGCAAGATCATCTACCACCGCAAGCCCAGTCCCAATTACCTGGGCACGGGAACTTTGCTGGATGAGGAGGCTTTCCGGACGCATATCAGGGAGAGCCTGCAGGCGGCAAAGGGCTGCGAGATGGAGATTACTCAGAGGGATGTCTATACCATAAATAAAGATATCTCAAAAGCGAAAAGGTATGTTGACATTATCAAGGAAGAGATAGTAAACTGTTGGTAGTAGTCCGGGCTGTACCGGATTATCACGATAAATAGTGCCGTAATCGGCAAGGAGGATTTATATTATGATGCAGGAATGGTTCAGAAAGGCAAAACTGGGTATCTTCATTCATTGGGGTATCTATGCCGTTGGAGATGTGTCCGAGTCGTGGTCATTCCACAACGGCGGGATTTCCTATGAGGATTACATGAAGCAGTGCGACGGCTTCACGGCATCCAAATTTGATGCCAGGGCATGGGCGGATCTGTTCAAGCGCGCGGGAGCACAGTATGTGGTGCTGACTTCCAAACACCATGACGGCGTAGCGTTGTTTGATACCCGGTATTCCGATCTGAGTGTGGTGAAAAAGACCCCGGCGAAACGGGATCTCATCAAGGAATATACGGAGGCTGTCAGAGACGCCGGCATGAAGGTGGGAATCTATTTCTCCCTCATCGACTGGTCCGATCCCCGTTACAGGACGGTTTATCCGGAAGGGTCCGATCCGCAGAACCATCTGAAGGACGTGTTTGCCACACCCGCAGGGGGACCGGAGGATCCGGAGAAGTGGCAGGAGTTCCTGGAGTTCAACAACAACCAGATGCGGGAGCTGATGACCAATTACGGCACCGTGGATCTGCTGTGGTTTGACGGGGACTGGGAGCGCAGCGCGAACCAGTGGAAGGCGAAGGAGTTCAAGGAATATCTTCAGTCCATGAATCCCAACGTCATCGTGAATTCCCGTCTCCAGGGTTACGGCGACTACGAGACGCCGGAGCAGGGCATTCCGCTGTTGGGACCCAAGGGTGTGTGGGAGTTCTGCACGACCATTAATTCGTCATGGGGTTATCGGCCTTCCGATAATCATTACAAGACCAGCCGCCAGGTGATTCGTATGTTCTGTGACTGCCTGACATTGGGCGGCAAGCTCCTTCTGGATGTAGGGCCCAGGGAGGACGGCACCCTGGACGAGAGACAGGTGAAGGTGTTGGAGGACCTGGGACAGTTTATCCATGACAACGAGGAGGCCATCTATGATACGGAGAAGGGCCTGAGCTACAACCAGTTTCTGGGCGGCAGCACCCTGTCCGCGGACAAGAAGACCATCTACCTCTTTGTTTACGACAGGCCGTCAGAGTTCCTGTGCGTAAAGGGCGTGAAGACCCAGGTGAAGAAGATCAGCGTCCTGCATACAGGCGAAGAGCTTACTTATGATTACACCGGTTCCCTGCCCTGGAGCGGCATCCCCGGCACGCTTTGGATCCGGGCGGACAAAATGCAGATGCATCCGCTGGTCACCGTGCTGAAGGTGGAGCTGGAAGGGGAGATTACTTACAATCTGGGACACGGCGAAGTTGTGACCAATAACGATTGATCCCGGGAAAAGTATGATTTTTAAAGCGTCGGGGCTGCAGTCCGTTCTGCCTGCGAAAGGCAGTTCTCCGCTGCATCCCCGATTGCTTTCTCAGCCCGGGGCAGGTCCGGAAAATCGCTGTCCACCATTTGCTGCTGATGGAACCGGCATGCGGACATATCGCGATTGATCAGTTATTTGAGGACGCTTCCGTATTGCCCGGGAACCCCCTTGCGTTTCCGGTATTCGCTAGGGGAACATCCAAAGTGCCTGACAAAGCTTTTGCAGAAGGTGAACTGATCCGTATATCCCAGGAGCGCCGCGATCTCACCGACCGGAGAGGCGCCTGTGGTCAGCAGATAGTGTGCCATGTCCATTTTCATATTCCGGATATATTCCTGGGTAGAGATGCCTAACAGGGAGCGGAACACATTGAGCAGAGTGCGTTCGCTGACGTTCAGGTGCCGGGCGGTGGACTGTACGGTTGCCGCGGCAAGGTTGTGGTGGATATACTGATCCGCCTGATGGAAAAGCGCCAGCGCGCCCTCCGGCCGGTCGCTTTCGCCGCGCTCCTTCTGGAGCAGGCACAGCAGGGAGGACAGCAGCGCGGAAGCGGTTCGGGAATCTTTGAGCTTCAGGCTTTCCAGAGATTCACGGCATAAGTAGAGCATGGCATCGTTCAGCGGCAGCGTCAGGACGGTTTCCAGGGGCAGCGTCAGGAAATCCGCTTCCAGGCAGCGGAACTCGAACCACCAGAAACTCCAGCTGCTGCCGGTACAGCGGTATTCGAAGACCTCTCGGGGAGAAAATACAAGGATGTCTCCAGCGCTTAAGGAGATGTCCTTTTTGTTTAACTGCGGATGGGAAAATGCTGATACCCGTCAAAAATCGCTATGACCACACGAATTTAAACGAATTAACGATTATCTGCAGACGCGGGGAAGAGGTTGTGTTCAGCGGCCGGGTGAAAGAGGACATTCCGCCTCATACATCAGGCGCGTTGAGCTTGGAATGTGCCGAACCCGGGGAGGGAGAGGCGTTGTGCCTGCAGTTTTACAATGATTCCCGGCTGGTAGCTGGAAGAGGATATGTGGGACGATTTCCTCTATGAGCGCAGTCATAAAATGGGCTTGTGACAAAGGATTTCAAGACTCTGCGGGAAAATGTACGCTATTTCGATGTACATTTTACGGATACAGGGGAATATGTGCGTGTGGAGGACGACAATGCCCGGACGGCGGCGCGGGTCTCCGTTTCCGTGGATGAGAACGGAGAGGAGAGGACGGCTCTGCTGGTGATAAAACGCTGGATTTATCCGGATCTGGGCTGGGGCAATGACGAGAAACGCAAGTTCGGTGTGGGCGCCGGGGCATATGGAAGCGTGGTTATGCGGCTAGGGGATTCGGACTGACTTATAAAAACCTCCACAACTACTATCTGCAGGGACTTTCAGAAGCCTTTTCCAGAGAATGTGTACCCCGGCATAAGTGTCGGAAGCCACGGCAATGGTGTGCAGAGGCTTTCCGTCATGGGGGTTTGTGTCGGGAAAAAGAGGTTCCAGCTCGTCAAAAAGAGCCGCTTCAAATACAGGTGTATTCATGGTTTTATGTTCATTTCTGTCATTTTGGGTAAAGGCGCCAGGGCGCTTAATCAAAAATTCTTGATTCCTCCACAAGTGCTTTCAGTTCATCAAGATTAAGCCAGCCTTTGCCGTCTTTTACTGCTTCTTCTGCTTCCTGCTGCTTCATCAGCAGCTTTTTCTCTGCTACGTCTATTGTACACAAAAAGCTGTAAAATTCAACGTGGATTTTTACAGCTTTCATCTGTAATGTTTTTCTCTGGCCGACATTTGAAAAGCAGCTGCCTGTCAGGGTCAACAAAATATAAAAATTTTTAATTTCCCGATTAACCGCCGCCCCAGGAAACAGCCCAGATATATCATATTAAGCGTCCTGTCCACATTGATGAGCGCCCTGAGCCCGGTGCTGCTGATCTATATCCCCAAATTGATCCTGGATACGGCGGCAGACGGCTTTGAAGAGGAAGCTATTCTGTTCGTCCTGTTATATGTGGCAAGTTTCCTGATCTTGAATATCGGCACATCCTGGGTAGGCTATGGAGCCAGCAACTATTCCTCAAGGCTGTTCTCGGATTTCCAGATGGACATGAGCGAAAAACTGATGGACGCAGACCTGGATATGCTGGAATCCAACGCATTCAAGGAGCAGAGCGAGAAGGCGAAAAACTATATCTATGCCGGCGGCTGGGGATTCGGCTACATATTCACCTGTTCCATGCAGATTATCCAGCACTCAATTACAGCCATCAGCTATATCTACATCATCTACAGATTCAGCATCCTGCTGGTGGCCGTCAATCTGCTGTTCACGCTGATTTCCTTCCGGGTGGGCGGCCGCATCAAGCAGAAAGAGAAGCAGGATCAGGACGAGAAGATCAAGCATGAGCGGAAGACGGGCTACTATACCGACATCATTTCCAACCATAAATATACGAAAGACATCCGCGTCTTTTCCTACAAGCCCACGCTGCTGCGCAAAATGAGAGAGCATTATGACGCGAATTTCAGATTTTATGCCAGAATCCGGGGAAGGCTTGTCCTGAGCGAGACATTGTCGAATCTGTTCTATGTCATACAGATCGGGCTGGGATATTTCTTCGTGATCTCCATGTTGGTGGGGGGAACCATCTCCGTGGGCGACTTTACGCTCTATATCTCGGCGCTGACCAGCTATGCGCATATTATGGGAGCCATTCTGGACAAGGTCGTATATGTGCATTCCTATGACATGTACTTCCAGGATTTCAAGGATTATATGAACATTCCCAAGATGCAGTCTGTTTCCGGTAAGGCCGTGGACTGCTCCAGGCCGCTTTCCATCGAATTCCGGAACGTTTCCTTCCGGTACGGAAAATCGGACGATTATGCGCTGAAAAACATAAATCTCAAGTTGGACAGCGCTGACCGGATTGCCATCGTCGGGGAGAACGGAAGCGGCAAATCCACTTTTATCAAGCTGCTGATGCGCCTGTATGACCCTGCCGAGGGGACGATTCTGGTGAACGGTGTGGACATCAGGGAGTATTCCTACGAGGATTACATCGGACTGTTCTCCGCGGCTTTTCAGGATTACTCCCTGTTCGCCGCTACCATAGAGGAGAACATCACCATGAGCGACCAGGAGAAGCTGGAGGAAAGCTTTGTCAGGGAACTGGAGGAAATCGGCCTGTTGGATAAGGTCATCAACCAGTACCCCAAGCATTTCGATACCAATGTATACCGGATATTTGACGACGGCGGAATCGAACCCAGCGGGGGAGAAGGGCAGCAGATCGCCATCGCCCGCTCCCTAAAAAAGCATGATGATATAATACAGTTAATGTGCAGGACAAGAACCCGGCATAGTCGGAGAAAGCACTTGTATGCGGGATGAAAGAGATCGAACCCTTTTGTGCTTTCAGGAAGACGTTGAAGTGATTGAAGAATATAATGCAGAAAACACTTGCAAAACGGAAAGAAATAAAGTATACAGAAAGCAGGAGAACATGCGGGTACGGAACTGAAAACAGGATCAGCCTCATCCGTACCCGGAGAATTTACGGATGTATTACCCGGAGGCCGGAAATTCTCTGCCGTGAATGGGTTCTGTGGGGCTGATGGGACATAGACTAAGAGATCATGATCGAACTGAGAGCAGGAGGGTGTAATGGAACTGAAATTGTGGTATGACAAACCGGCAGAAAAATGGACGGAATCGTTGCCCCTGGGGAATGGCCGGATCGGAGCCATGGTGCACGGCGGCATGAGCGAGGAGAAGATCTGTTTCAACGAGGACACGCTGTGGTCAGGCTATCCCCATGACAAAAACGAGCCGGAGCGCTATGTGTATTACAGGCAGGCCAGGGAGCTGGCCCGTGAGCACCGTTATGGGGAGGCGCAGCGGCTGCTGGAAGAGAATTTTACAGGCGGATTCACGGAAAGCTATATGCCCATGGGGGATATGCGCCTGAAAATGGGCCATGGAGAAGGCTGCGGTTACAGGCGGGAGCTGGACCTCAGAACTGGTGTTCACGGGGTATCTTACCAGGCGGACGGATGCGGTTATACCAGAACCGCATTTCTGTCCTGTCCTGCGCAGGTATTTGTGATGAGGCTGCAGTCGGAGAGAAAGGGCGGGCTGTCCTTTACGATTTCCTTTGACAGTCAGCTGCGCCACATGGTTGTCAGCAGGGAAGGAAAACTGGAAGCACGAGGCTTATGCCCTTCCCATGCGGATCCCCATTACCTGGGAATCGCGGAGCCGGTGACTTATTCCGACCGGAAGGAGGAGACAGGGATCCGTTATTTTTCCCTGATCCAGGTGGAGACGGCGGACGGGGCCGTGGAGAGCAGGGACGGAGAGATCCGGGTATCAGACGCCACGGAGGCTGTTGTGTACCTGGGGGTAAGAAGTAATTTCGCCGGCATTGACTTAAGCCCGGAACTGGCAGGGAAGCCTTATGAGGAGCCTTGCCGCCGGGATGTGGAAGGGGCTGTGAAAAAGGGATTTGCGGCGCTGCTTGCGGAGCACGAGAAGGATTTTTCCGCTTATTTTGATCGGGTTTCCCTGTATTTGGGGGAGGATGAAAAGGCGGGAATCCCCACCTATGAGAGACTGCGCAGCTTTCGGGAGAAGGGGGATGACCACTGGCTCCCTGTGTATCTGTTCCAGTTTGGCAGGTATCTGACCATTTCCGCCTCACGCCCCGGAAGTCAGGCCACGAACCTGCAGGGCATCTGGAACGACTCCACCCTACCGCCCTGGAGCAGCAATTATACCATCAACATCAACACGGAGATGAACTACTGGCCCGTGTTCTCCTGTAATCTGGCAGAGATGAACGAGCCGCTGGTGGATCTGATCCGGGGCGTCAGTGTGAAGGGAAGGGGGACTGCCGAAAGATATTACCAGGCGCCGGGCTTTGTGTCCCATCACAATACGGACTTGTGGCGCTCCGCCAATCCGGTGGGAGGGAAACGGCAGGGCTGCGGCTGCTGGGCATACTGGCCCATGTCCTCCGGATGGCTGTGCGAACATTTGTATACGCAATATGAGTATAGTCTGGACAGGGAATTCCTGGAGCGGACGGCCTATCCCATTATGAAAGAAGCTGCACTGTTTTATCTGGCAGTTTTGGAGGAAGAGGACGGATATCTTGCTTTCAGTCCCTCTACTTCCCCGGAGAATTCTTTCCTGTTGGATGGGGAAGGAGTGGCAGTGTGTAGAACCACGGCCATGACCATGACTGTTATAAGGGAACTTTTTGAAAACTGCCGGAAAGCTGGCCGTATTCTTGGGATTCAGGACGAATTTCAGGAGAACCTGGAAGCGGCGCTTGGGCGGCTGGAACCCCTGCGTATCGGAGCGGACGGCAGGCTGCTGGAATGGAATGAGGAATTGGAGGAAGCGGAACCAGGGCACAGGCATCTGTCGCATCTGTACGGATTGTTCCCCTCTGACCTGATTACCCCGGAGAAGACGCCGGAACTGGCGGAAGCCTGCCGGAAGTCGTTGTTGGCCAGAGGTTTTGAGGGGACGGGATGGAGTCTTGGATGGAAGGTGAATCTCTGGGCGCGCCTGAAAGAGGGAGACAATGCCCTGCGCCTGATCAAGCGCCAACTTCACCTGGCGGAAGGGGATCAGTCGGGAACCTGCCCTGATTTCTTCGGAAGCCATCCGCCGTTCCAGATAGACGGCAATTTCGGAGTGGCTTCCGGCATTGCGGAAATGCTGCTTCAGAGCAGAGACGGACAGATCTTCCTGCTGCCGGCGCTTCCGGCGGAATGGAGCGAGGGCAGCGTGTCAGGTTTGCGCGCCAAAGGCGGCATCGAGGTGAACATGTCCTGGAAAGAGGGACGGCTTACAGATGTGAAACTTTTGTTTACGAGGGATACTGCCGTGGTTTTGCGCTATGAGGGCAGCGCTCCGGATGAAAGCGGGACATATAAAATAGAAGGAAAAGCCGGGGAAACCTGGCAGGGCACATGGAAAGATGGCAGCGTGTGTCTGGAGAAAGCTTGATATGGCAATAAAAACCTCTGCGCCGGAAACTGAAATTATGGCAGATGATTTGACTAAGCGGCAGGTGCAATTTCTAACGGTTATAAAAGGAGACATTATGGGCAGCAGGATTAGAGATGTGTACATTATACACCACTCCCACACGGATATCGGCTACACCGACTTACAGGAGCAGGTGATCTACAATCAGGTGAATAATATACGAAACGTAGTCTCGATCATCAAGAGAGGATACGAGACCGGAAGCCAGGAGAAGGATTTCAAATGGAACTGTGAGACTTACTTCTGCGTGGAGCAGTATTTAGAGAGCGCCTCCGAAGAGGAGAAGGCGGACTTTTTTGATCTGGTCAGAAAGGGCAACATCGGCATTTCCGCCACTTACTTAAACGGCACGGATTTGACGGATGTGGAGATGCTGAACCGCAAGACGGCGAAAATGCAGGAAACCTTCACGGCTCAGGGACATCCGGTGAAGGTGGCCATGAACGCGGACATCAACGGCATTTCCCTGGGAGCCAGGGATGTGCTCATCCGCAACGGCGTGGAGTTTTTGTTCACCAATATCCACACCCACCACGGCATGTATCCCCTGTACCAGAACCAGAAGCCCTATTTCTGGGAAAACGAGGCGGGAAAGCGGCTGCTGGTATGGAGCGGGGAGCATTACAACCTGGGAAACGCTTTAGGGATTGTTTTCAATAAAAATGTGAATTACATGACGGAAAGCTATTTTGGCAGAAGCGGAGCAGATACAGCTTCGAAAGCACAGCAGAGCGGACAGCAGGACAACGACGCTGCGGAGGAGGCTCTGAACGCGGCGTTAGGGTCCCTGCGCCAAAAGCTGGAAAGCAGCATGGCGGAATATGAGGAGAGCGGCTACCCTTACGATTTCTATATCACCAGCGTCAGCGGCGTGTTCTCGGACAATGCGCCGGCGAATCCTGCCATTATCGCTACGGTGAACGCTTTTAACCGGCGTTTCGGAGAGGAAGTAACCCTGCATATGGTGACACTGCAGGAGCTCTATGACCTGATCCGGGAAAAAATCGCCCATGCGCCGGTATACCGGGGCGCCATAAACGACTGGTGGGGCAACGGCGTGGGCAGCACCCCTTACGCTGTGAAGCATTACAAGGAGGCTCTGCGTCTGTCCCATGTCTGCGACCGTCTGGAGGAGAAGACCGGTGTGCGGAATCAGGAGCTGGCGGACACAGGGGCCCACAACGCCATTCTGTACGCGGAGCACACCTGGGGCCATTCCGCCACTATCGGAAGCCCCTATGAGACCATGGTGACGAATCTGGATATCCGCAAGACCAGTTACGCCTCCAAGGCCCATGAGGCGGCTGCCATGCGGAAAAATGAACAGTGCCATCTGCTGGGGGATATCCTTCGCTATTACAACAACGCCGGGGAGGTGAAGGTGGTCTCCATGAGCAGCCAAAAGGGCGTGTACCCCGTGGAATTCTATGTTGAGACAGCCGGACTTCCCGCTATGACAGTGAGGGATAAAAAGACAGGCGAAGAACTGAAGGTTCAGCTTTCCTCCCATCCCAGGGGCGTTCGGGTAAGCTTTCCGGCGGAATTTGAGCCGGGGGAGGAAAAGCGCTTTGCCTATGAGGAGATTCCCGCGCCGGAGCAGGGTCTCTACACCCGCACCGCATGGGTGGGCGCCGAGAGGGTCAAGGATATCGTCAACGATTATGATACGGAAAGCTACAGGCTGCCCTACGGACTGGAGAACGAGTGGTTCCGGATTTCCTGGAAGGTGGGGGAGGGCATTACCTCTTTTTACAATAAAAAGACAGGAACGGAGATGCTCAAGGGCAGAGGAGAGGGGGATTCTCTGGAGAATTTCTTCACTCCCGTTTATGAAAATACGGAAATCCGAAGAGGTGTCTACTCGGAGCGGGCCCGCCTGGGACGGAATGTGAGGGGACTGCATGCGGAGCAGTATCAGGGAGATTTAAAGGATATCCGGCTTCTGGACCACGGTCCGGTGTTTGACAGGACGGAACTGGTCTTTGACCTGGAGGGGACTCGCCACAGCTCGGTTATCATCAAGATGTACAGGGAGCTGCCCAGAATCGAGTTCACTTACCGGATTGCAAAGACCCTGAGCGAGGATATCGAGAGCGTTTATCTGCCCCTGTCCCTGAACCTGCCGGACAGCAGCCTTTATATCCACAACGGCGGCGTGGCCATGCGTCCCGGCGTGGATCAGCTTCCGGGCAGCAATATGGAATACTATATCGCGGACGAAGGGCTGCTCTACCAGAGCGGAAACCAGGGCATCCTGATCAATACCCTGGATACCCCGCTGCTTTACATGGGAGAAATGGAGAGCCATCCCATTCTGCTGTGCGACAATGCGGAGAAAAATAATCATCGTCCCGTATACAGCTGGATCATGAACAATACCTGGGAGACCAATTTCAAGATGGACCTGTCCGGCTTCGGAGAATTCTGCTATGCTCTGGAGCTGCGGGAAGGGACCCTGGAGGAAAATCTGACAAGGCTTAAGGAAAATGATCTGGGAATGGTGAGCTTTATCACCGGTTAAGCGGGGAACAGAATAAAGCGTCATAAAACCGGGCATGCCCGTAAAACAGGGTATGCCCGTAAAATCGGGCAGGAGGATAGAAAATGGAGAGATATAAAGACCCATCCCTCCCCATAGAGGAGCGGGTGGCGGATCTGATGTCCAGAATGACTCTGGAAGAAAAAATCATGCAGACCGATCAGTACTCTATAATAGGAGATTACACAAAACGGAACGCGGAGGAGCGTGTGGAGGAATTTCACTGGGAGGAATTCGAGGCGGCCCTGAAGGATAAGAGCGTGGGCAGCGTCCAGTTCCGCTCCGCCTCGCCGCAGCTTGCCAATCAGCTGCAGCGCTACGCGGTGGAGAAGACCCGTCTGGGGATTCCCTTCCTCTTCAGCGAGGAGGCGCTCCACGGACTCTACGACGGCTACGCAACCTGTTTTCCTCAGCAGATCGGCCTGGCGGGCACCTTTGAGCCTCAGCTGGGCAGACGCATGGGGCAGGCCATCGGGGCGGAGGCAAGGGCCAGCGGGGTTCACGAGACCTGGAATCCGGTGATGGATTTAAGCTGGGATCCCCGCTACGGCAGAGTGGAGGAGGCCTTCGGGGAGGATACCTACCTGGGGGGAGAGTTCGCAAGAGAGATTGTAAAGGGAATGCAGGGGGACGACCTGAGACGGCCGGACACCGTGGCGTCGGAGCCAAAACATTATGTGGGCTACGGAACGCCTGTGGGAGGACTGAACTGCGCGCCCTCCGCTATGGGGCGGCACGATGTATACGCCTGGGGGCTGCCGGTGTTCGAGCAGGCCTTTGTGGAGGGCGGCGCCTGGAATACCATGTGCTCCTACGCGGCCATCGACGGCCAGCCTGTGGCGTCGGACCGGGAGCTTTTGACGGATGTGCTCCGTGGACAGTACCATATGCCCGGCTTTGTGCGCTCTGATATGACTGCCGTGGCACGGTTGAAGGTCAGCTTTTCCACGGCAAAGGATAACCGGGAAGCCATCCGCCAGGGACTGGAAGCGGGAGTGGACCTGCAGCTGTATGATTTCACCCACGAGGAGTGGATGGAAAGCATCCGCAGCCTGGTCGAGAGCGGCGAGCTGTCCGGGGAAGTGCTGGACACAGCCTGCGGCCGCGTGCTGAAACTGAAGTTTGCCCTGGGATTGTTTGAGAATCCCTATGTGGACGAAAGCCTTTATGACAAGACCGTGAACTGTAAGGCGCACCAGGAGACGGCTCTGGATATCGCCAAAAAGTCTATTTGTTTACTGAAAAACGATAAACATATCCTGCCTCTGTCCGACGCCTGCAGAACCATCGCCGTGGTGGGACCGGGGGCGGACGAAGCGGCCCTGGGGGATTACGCTCCGAAGACAGCCGATTCCCACAAAGTGACGGTTCTGGACGGTATCCGGCAGCTGGCGGGGGAGAACCGGAAAGTTCTCTATGAAAAGGGCTGCAGCTATCTGGGAGAGAAGGTGACGCCCTTCTATCCAGACTGGTTTGTCAGCGAGGACGGAGAACAGGGGCTTACCGCCCGTTACTATAACAACTGGGATCTGAGCGGAGAGCCTGTGGTGACGCGGAGAGACCATATGATCAATTTCAACTGGATTTACGCCAAGCCCCATGGGGATGTGAACGCGGAATGCTTCTCCGTAGCATGGACCGGCAGGCTGAAAGCCCGCAGCGGCTTCCAGGGCTGCATTGCCATTCCCGGCCAGGACAGCATGCGTTTATATGTTGACGGAAAACTGTTGATCGATGCCTGGAACCAGGGGCGTGATGACGGCGCCGCCGGGGTAAGCGGAAGTGAAGGCAGTCAGGGGGCGGGAATGGACGCTGAAAGAGACTCCAGAATGGCCGACTTTACCTTCGAAGCGGACCGGGAGTATGATATCCGAACGAGTATAGCGTACACCATTATCATAACAGCAGACCACGGCGGCCATGGACGTTCCCACGGAAGTATGGAAAAGGAAGATATGCTGATACCCCTGGTCTGCACAGGGCCGGATTTTCAACCGGGAAAGGTATTTGAACGTGCAAGTATATGCGATATTGCGCCTACCATCGCCGCGCTGACAGGAGCTGCGCCGGCACCGGAATGGGAAGGAAAGAGCCTGTTGGGCTGAAGCGTTTTTTCGGAGAGTGTCGAAACCGAAGGAGCAGGAGGAGGCTGATTGCCATGACGAAAAAGCTTACATCTGAGAAAGAGATGAGGTTTCTCTGTTTTTTATGCTGTCTTGCCTATTTTATGAGTTATCTGACCAGGCTGAATTATGCGGCCTGTATGGTGGAATTGCAGCAGGTTTTGGGCATAGGAAAGAGCATTGCCGGCCTCCCTGTGACCATGTGCTTTTTAAGCTATGGAGCGGGGCAGCTGGTATGCGGCTTCCTGGGGGACAGACTCAATCCTAAAGGGATGATTTTTGCCGGACTGGCGGGAAGCGCAGTTTGTAACCTTCTGGTGGCAGCATGCCCCAGAATGGAAGTGATTATTCCGGTTTGGTGCGTTAACGGTTTTTTCCAGTCCATGCTCTGGCCGCCCATGGTGCGGATTATGGCGGAGATGCTGTCGGACAAATGGTACCGGCAGAGCTGTGTGCTGGTATCCATGGCATCAGCTCTGGCGACAATAGCCATCTATGTTCTTGCACCTGTGTGTATCCAGGTTTCCGGGTGGGAAGGGGTTTTCATTCTGCCGGGAGCGCTGGGGGTTATGGCGGCTTTTTTTTGGATCGTCAATACCCGCAGGCTGGGTATGGCAGGGGAAAGACAGGTGTCGCCGGAGGCGGCGGTATCCCCGAAAGCAACAGTAAAAACGGAAACAGCGGTATTGCGGGAGGCAGCAACAGGATCGGAGGCAGTAACTGTTTCAACTACCTTCCTGCAGCTTTTCACAGAGGCGCCCCTGCTCCTTATCCTGCTGGCAATCATTCTCCAGGGAACGCTGCGGGACGGCATGACTACCTGGATGCCGGTGTATATGAACGAGGTCTTTGGCATGAGCAGTGCCAAGTCTATTTTGTCCGCGGCGGCGCTTCCTGTTTTTGGCGTGGTCAGCACTCTTCTGGCATCCATGCTTTTGAGCCGTCTGAAGAGCGAAGTATTTACGGCTGCACTGCTGTTTGGGGTGGGTATGGCGGCAAGTGTGTTTCTGCTGCCTTTTTATAACGGCTATCCGGCAGTATGTATTCTGATGATGACATTGATTACAGGCTGTATGCACGGCGTGAACCTGATGCTCATCAGCCGCGTGCCGGGACATTTCACCGGCTTTGGCAAGGTTTCCACGGTATCGGGTATCCTCAATGCCGCTACATATATCGGGAGTTCCCTGTCTACCTACGGCTTCGGCGCCGTGGCGGACAGTGCGGGATGGCGGACGGTAATCCTGCTCTGGGCAGGGATTGCGCTTTTGGGAGCGGTGCTGATGCTGTTGGCAAAAAGGAGGTGGGGGCAGTTCTGCGGAAAGTATAAATAAACGGATACTATAATATAAATTTGTGGAGGAGAAAATGGTAGAATTTTTAAAAGAAGCCGCGGGGGTGACGCCTTCCCCACGGCAGATGGCATGGTTCGAGACGGGATTCTATGCGTTCATTCATTTTGGCGTAAATACCTATACTGCAGACCGCCAGGATTTACAGTGATGCCTCCGGGAAAATACCTGGCTGGCGGTCTGCAGTCGGGTTGTACTGCAAATTCAACCGGTGTGCAGTATATACTGACAGGGAATGGGGAACGGGAATGGAGCCGGAGAGTATTTTCAACCCCACGAAGCTGGACTGCCGTCAATGGGCAAAAACGCTGAAAGAGGCGGGAATCAGGGGAATGATACTGACCGCGAAGCATCATGACGGATTCTGTCTGTGGCCCTCAAAATATACGGAGCACAGCGTGAAAAATTCACCCTGCAGCAGGGATGTGGTTGGAGAGGCGGCAGCGGCGTGCCGGGAGGAAGGGCTGCGCTTCGGCGTCTACCTGTCTCCCTGGGACAGAAACAGCGCATATTACGGCACACCGGAATATAATGATTACTATTGCAATCAGCTGGAGGAGCTTCTGACAGGGTACGGCGAACTGTTCTGCGTCTGGTTTGACGGGGCCTGCGGGGAGGGGCCGGACGGCAGGAAGCAGGAATATGATTTTGAGCGCTATATTGCCCTGATCCGAAAGCATCAGCCGGAGGCGGTTGTTTTCTACGACAGAGGACCGGATGTGCGGTGGTGCGGAAACGAGGCGGGAAGCAGCCGGGCGGCTGAATGGGCGGTGGTGCCCACGGAACTGTGTCCTCTGGCAAAAGCCCAGACCGGACCAGGCCCCATGGCGGGAGAGGGAGATCTGAGCTATCTGTACAACACGGACAAATTCGTGGGAGGCATGAACAATATTTTGTATACCAAGGGCCTGGCGTTTGTACCGGCGGAGATCGACACTTCCATCAGAAAGGGATGGTTCTGGCATCAGGTTTACAAATGAACGGTTTTCAGTCCTGCCTGAGGGGAGAGGGCATAATCAGATATATGGATTTTCAAAAGCTGGAGGTGCCCGGGGACCGGCAGCAGCGGCTTTCGACGATTCAGGGTGGGAAACCGTCCGCCTTCCTCACGATTGGGTAACTTCCATGGATTTTGATGAATCGGCAAGTCCCAATCACGGATATAAAGGCCGGGGCTGCGGATGGTACCGCATGAAATTCCTGCTGGAGGAAAAGGACAGGGATAAGCAGATTCTGCTTGAGTTTGAAGGGGGAACGGCTGAGACGAAGATTTATGTCAACGGTTCCATGGTGAAATATCAGCGTTATACCTACAACAGCTTTGTTATTGATATAACGGATATCGTCAACTTCGGTGCCATTCCCAATATCATAGCCGTTTTCGGCGATGCCGGCGGTTGGGAGGGCTGGTGGTATGAGGGGGCGGGAATTTACAGAAATGTATGGCTTTATAAAAAAGAAGCGGTTCATGTCGCCCATAATGGTATTTTCGTAAAACCGGTAAAACAGAACGAAAACGTTTGGAATACGGAGATCACAATTGAGATTGAGAATACATTCTTACAGGAGCAGGAAGCGGAAGTATGGGTTCAGCTGTTTTCGCCGGAGAAAACCTGCATTGCCGAACAGAACCTGCGTATACAGGCCGAGGGGATGGCAATGCGTGAAGTAAAGGTGAATCTGCCGGTGGAATGTCCGCAGCTTTGGGACATTGAGGAAGCGGTATGCTATGAAGCGAAGGTGACAGTTCGTCAGAGCGGAGGCGGAGAGGATTTCGCCATTGTTCCCTATGGCTACCGCAGCATCCGCATGGACGCGGATACCGGATTCTGGCTGAACGGAAGAAATATCAAACTGAAGGGAACCTGCAATCATCATGACCATACAGGGGTAGGAGCGGCAGTGCCTTATACGGTAAAGGAATACCGGGTCAGAAAGCTTCTGGAATTGGGCGTTAACGCATACCGTTGTGCCCATAATCCGGATCCTGAGATTACTGTACCTGAATGAACGTTTTCTGTGGAGAAAACCCGTAGACCGCATTGGTCAATATACTGGGACAATTCCCTGTGAAAAGGGAATTCTGCGGGCGGAGGGATACCGCGGAGACAGTGTTGTCGCTTCGGACAGCAAGAGAATGCTGGGGAAGGAAAAGCATCTCAGGGCAGAACCCCACAAGAATGCGCTGAATGCGGACGGGCTGGACGCGGCAGTGGTGGATATCCGGCTTGTGGATGAAAATGGAACCTTATGGCAGGATGACAGCTCGCTCCTTTCCTTTGCGGTGGAAAACGGCATGATACTGGGTGTGGGGAACGGAGATCCTAATTGTCATGAAGCAGATATTGCAGACCTGCGGACGAGAGAGTAGTGTGGCGGGATGTGTGAAGAACCGAAAAGAAACTGTCAGGAGACTGCACTGGAAAGGGTGAATGACCATTGGACAGGCCTGTAAGGCAGATGGCAAAGAAAGAGGGAGTGACGGAGCAGCTTAAATCCGATGACCGGCTCTGTTGGCTCAAAAAATGGACAGCGTTAGGAGCAGGGCGGAGGAAGTAGTGCTACATGACCTGATATATTCCCTTTAGAGTTGCTTCGATTTTAAGTTTTGTAGCATGAGGTACAGATGATGTCAAGGCACCGATAAAATTGAATAATGATATGGTAAAGTACAGCCCTTCTGCGGCTGGCTTTTTTTTACCGCAGGATTGGCGGGACGCTATTCAGGGTCAGGGTGTATACGGGTTCAGGGTATATCGACACACCTGATGAAAAAATATCCCGTCTACCTTATTTTAGATTTCCAGTTGCCGGCAAACGCCCTTTTATGATAGAATAATACACATATTGGCTGATGCCAGAAAAATATGTGAGGTACGGTAACAGAAAATGACATACGAAGAATTTTGCAGCAAATATCAGATTCAGCTGAATCAGCAGCAGGCAGAAGCGGTTCAGTCCGTCCAGGGACCGGTTCTGCTGCTTGCCGTACCGGGAAGCGGTAAGACTACAGTGCTGGTTACCAGACTGGGATATATGATCTGCTGTGCCGGTATTGCGCCGGAAAATATTTTGACATTGACTTACACAGTGGCTGCTACCCGTGATATGGAGGCCCGCTTTTGTTCCTTTTTTGGAGACGAGCTGGGCAGGAAGCTGGAATTCCGCACCATCAACGGCGTCTGCGCCAGGGTGATCCAGTACTATGGGCGGTTGATCGGAAAAAATTCTTTTAAGCTTGTGACAGATGAGAAGAGTACAGCGGGAATGCTCTCCGCGATTTACCAGAAAGTGGAGGGCGGTTTCGCATCGGCCAGCGATATCAAAAATATCCGCACGCTGATCACTTATATTAAAAACAGGATGCTTACCGGGGAAGAAATACGGCAGCTGGATGAGGAGACGGATATTAAGATATCGGAGATCTACGATGCCTACTGCACAGAGATGCGGGACCGGGGACTGATGGATTATGACGATCAGATGACATATGCATATACGATATTACGGAAAAACCAAGAGACACTCCGCTGCTTTCAGGATCAGTATCCCTATATCTGTGTTGACGAAGCTCAGGATACCTCCAGGATTCAGCATGAGATCATCCGGCTGCTGGCGGGAAAGCGGGAGCAGTTGTTTATGGTGGGGGATGAGGACCAGAGCATCTACGGTTTCCGGGCGGCTTACCCGGAGGCCCTGCTGACCTTTGAGAAGGAGCATCCCGGCGCCAGGGTGCTGCTGATGGAGGAAAACTTCCGTTCCAATGCAAAGATCGTGGAGGCTGCTGACCGTTTTATTCAGAAAAATGTCCTGCGCCATGAGAAACATATGCGGGCCTGGCGGCCGGCAGGGGCGGATATCCGGCAGATTGACCTGAAGGGCCGCGGCGCACAGTACAAATATCTGCTGAAGGTGGCGGAGGATTGCCGGAAGCAGACGGCGGTGCTTTACCGGGATAACGAGAGCGTGCTGCCGTTGGTGGACCTGCTTGAGCGCAGGGGGATTCCCTACCGTATCCGCAATGCGGAGCTGGCATTTTTCACTCACCGGGTGGTGCTGGATATCCGGAATATCATTCTCTTTGCGGAAAATCCGAAAGATACGGATCTGTTTGCGCAGATTTATTACAAGCTTTCTACTTATATCAGCAAGGAAAATGCGGTCCGTATCTGCGATATCAGCAAAGGAAAGGATATAGAGGTTTTTGAGGCCGTACGCTTTTGCGGAGATGTGCCGCAGAAAGTCAGAGAAAACTGCAGGACGATACGTGCGGGGCTGAAAAATCTGCTGAGGGAACCGGCGGAAACGGCGGTCAACCTGATCGTGCGGGAACTGGGCTATGGGGATTATCTGGAGCGTGCCGGGGTGGGCGACGGCAAACTTTATGTGCTGAGGGCCATCGCGCGGAACGAGGAATCTCCCCGCAGGCTGCTGGAACGGCTGGCGGAATTACAGGAGATCATTCGGGAAAAGCCGGGTAATCCCGACTGCCAATTCATCCTGTCAACCATTCATGCCAGCAAGGGACTGGAGTACGATACGGTATACCTGATGGACGTGATAGACGGAATTTTTCCGGAAAATATACCGGAGGGCGGGGCTTTTCCGGGTAAGAAGCAGGGGGACAGATTAAGCGATGCAGCAGACGGGAAATCCGCGAAGGCAGCGCGAAATAAAGTTGCCGACCGGCAATCCCTGATGGAAATGTTTATGAAAGAGAAGCGCCTGAAGGAGAAGGCCGCAGAGGAAAGCGGCGCAGGCGAAGCGACATTGGTGTCAGGGGCGGCAGCTGAGAAGAACGGAAGCGCGGAAACCGGGAATGAAAGGAATGGGAGCACAGAAATCGGGAATGGAAGGAATGGGAGCACAGAAATTGGGAATGGAAGGAATGGGAGCACAGAAATTGGGAATGGAAAGTCCGAAGATATAAGAGCTGAGGATGCAGGAAGCAGTCATGTAAAGACAGCGGAGGAAAAGGAACTGGAGGCCTATGAAGAGGAGCGCAGGCTGTTCTATGTAGGAGTGACCAGAGCGAAAGAAAGACTTTTTCTGTTCACGATAAACAGAAAATCTGAGTTTGTAAGAGAGCTTGTGCGCGGCACCGCATCATCTGTTGAGAATCAGGAGAAAAAGCTGGAACTGCAGATAAAGCCTGTTGCTCTCGCTCATCGGGAAGCGGGCAGGAAAAAGACGTTTTCCCAGGAGGACTTCCGGCAATTCTGCAATTCACTGGGAGAAGGGCTGCTGGTGGAGCATAAGAAGTTCGGCAATGGCGTCATCGCCGGACTGGAAGAAAACTGGGTAGTCATTCAATTTGAGGAGCGGGCAAGGCGTTTTGAATTGCGGACATTATATGAAAACGGCCTGCTGAAATTTCGGTGAAGTGGAACAGGAAAATATCGCTGCGGTATGCCTGATCAGAAGCGTCTGATGTGCTGCACTTACAAAGCTATGGAGCGGCGGAATGGAACTGCTTTGTAACCGCATTCCTGAAGGTAAGCGTAAAACAGATCGTCATCATCGCGTCTCCTGCTCCTGGGGCGGGGGCTGCGTCCGCGGTCAGCGCGCCGCCCATCAGTTCGGCCAGAGATCTGGCCACGGTGAGCCCCAGGCCCGAGCCGTCCTGGTGCCTGGAACTGTCATTTTTATAAAAGCGATCAAATAAATTCGAAATTTCGTCTTCGCTGAAGGAATCAGAATCATTTTGAAAATAGATATAAACCTGTCCTGTCTGGCTCTCTTCCAACCGGATCTCCAGTTCGCTGCGGGCATATCGTCCCGCATTCTGGAAGAGATTGGAAAAGATCCGCTCCAGAGCGCCTGTATTCCCCTGAATGATAACAGGATGTTCCGGCAGGCGGCTGTCCAGGTTCAGGCAGGCATCTTCCAGAACCTGATAATGATTTGCGATGCTTTCCTTTAAAATCCTGCACACATCCACTTCTTCCGGTTTCAGGGCATAATCCCTGGCATTCAGGCGGGAGAAGTCATAAAACTGTGCTACCAGCTTTTCCATGGTCCGGGCATTCCGTTCCAGGATGTCCAGAGAATCTGACCTGAGAGAAC
The DNA here is from genome assembly GCA_910585805.1 of uncultured Acetatifactor sp. Lineage (GTDB taxonomy): Bacteria > Bacillota > Clostridia > Lachnospirales > Lachnospiraceae > Acetatifactor. The sequence continues at coordinate 14,872 of CAJUFB010000023.1, read as the reverse complement.
ATGTCTGTCCGGAGGCGGCGCAAGCTGTATCGGTTTTTTTCATCCATTTTAAATATCCCAGAATCACCGTCAGAGGTGTCCTTAAGTCATGGCTGATATTTTCGATTAATTTCTGAAATTCTGCCTCCCGTTTTTCATAGGACTGGCGTTCCTGCCGCACTTCTTCCAGGGCCGCGTTCATGGATTTCGTCAGCTGCTCCAGGTCGCGGTCAGGAAGCGGCAGATGGAGGATCTGATTTTTGGACAGATCCAGACGGATTTCAGTTAAATCCCTGTTGATTTCCCGAAGGGCCCGTTTCAGGAAAATACAGCGCAGGGCCAGGTATCCTGCCGCGGCGAGAAGGAGCGCCGACAGCAGGATGAGGATTGGATATGGCGGTAAGGTGATGAACAGCAGGGCGGAACGGAAAGCTGACATATGTTATTTCTCCTGTTTTGAGTCTGCGTATGGGCGGGCTGCAATCGTTTCCGTAAGGGGCAATTATACTAGAGATCTCTCTTCCTCAATAATAACACACCCGCAGCGCCGAAGGCAAGGATACCTGCCGCGCCGGACAGAAGGCATTTTGCCATACCTTCCGCAGTGTCCCAGACGGTAATGCACTGGGACATGTTGACCTGCATCCCGGCTGAAAGGAAGTTGGCGGGCATCCACATGGCGACGTCCAGGAGGAATTCCGATCCGGAGCTCATGCCCATTCCCGCAAGCAGCAGGATTTTGGGCACAATGACCAGAATGGCAAGCCAGGCCAGGACGCTGAAAAAGCTGTTGTCAAAGAGTTCCAGCAGTATATTTGCCAGGATCAGCGCCGCAGTGGCGATCAGGGATACCGCAGGAACTTCTGCCAGCATATCCCATACCACGGTGGGGCCTGCCTCCTCCAACAGCAGCATGGCGCTCAGAATATAGACAGGCAGCGCGAGAAGCAGCAGGAACAGGGAAGTCAGGAAGGTGACGATACATTTCCCGAAGAAAATCCGGGTTCTGGAGATGCCGTAGGCGATGCTGTTTCCCAGAGTGCCGTTACGTTTATCCGATTCGTACAGCATCACTGCTACATCTCCTGCCACATAGCAGTACAGCATGGGCATGGAAACCAGCATGGAGTAGGAAAAGGATGTGATGCCGTAGTGAAAATGGGGCAGTCCGCTCATAATGGACAGGATCAGATTCATGAACAGAATAAGGCCCAGAAGCCCTATGGCTGTCCCGCGGATCTCGGCGCTGTGCCTTGCTCTGTAGAGTTCGCTTTTCATGTAATTCAGCATGTTTCATTTCCTCCGTTTTTCAGGTTTATATAGTAATCCTCCAGTGATGTCTGATGCCGGGTCAGCGCTCTGAGAGTAAGACCGTTCTCTGCGGCGAGGCTGCTGTAGACTTCCGGTTCCAGACAATGGCGGATCTGGATCGTCCGGTCCGGCAGCACCTGGAAGGAGGTGTTCGGATATCGGCGGACCAGCAGGGCGGCGTAGGTTTCCGGGTCTGATACGGAAATGTCCAGACAGTCCGCGCATTTATCAGCCAGAGCCTCTGCGGAGAGCTCTTCCAACAGCTTTCCCCGGCTCAGAAAGCCGAAATGGGTGGCGGTTTGCTGCAATTCCGTCAAAATATGGCTGGATAAAAGTATGGTTATCTGTTTTTCTTCATTCAGGCGAAGGAGCAGCCTGCGGAATTCGATGATGCCGCTGGGGTCAAGGCCGTTGATGGGTTCATCCAGGATCAGAAGCTGAGGCTCGCCGATCAGGGCGATGGCAAGTCCCAGGCGCTGTTTCTGTCCCATGGAAAGTTTTTTGCACCTGCTCTTTCTTTTTTCTGACAGCTTTGTCAGCTGCAGGATTTCCTCTACCTTTTCCTTTCCGGGGATACCTTTCTGGATGCGGTAGTATTCCAGCGTGTTTTCCACGGTCATATTTGGGAAAAATCCGGGCTGTTCGATCATGATGCCGGTCTGTCGGCGGCAGCGCAGAAGTTCTTTCTCTTCATACTGGCCGAAAAGGCGGATTTCCCCTGATGTGGGGAAGATATGCCCGGCCAGAAGCTTCAAAAAAGTGGACTTTCCGGCACCGTTGTCACCGATGAGCCCATAGATACTTCCCTTTCGGACGTGCAGGCTGACTTTGTCCAGCGCCCGGAGATCGCCGTAGGATTTGGAAACCTGTTTTGCCTCTATGGTGTAAATTGTGTTCTGATTAGTGATGTGGTCGTTCATTTGGAACCTCCTGTTTATCGTTCCGCATCTGCCTCGCCGGTACCCGGTCACAGGCAGAGAATTTGGACTTTTTGGTCATGCATCCGCTGCTCCCGCGTCGGCGCCTGCTGCGGGGGAATGGATGATGTGAGATCGCAGTCAGCCTTTTTTGGAGAATCGTAAAAGCGAATCGCCTACACGGAAAAGCCTGTGTCCCGCTGACAAATATAGTATAAGCGATGGAGGTTTAATAAGTCATAAAGAACTTTTAAAGAAGTCGTAAAGTTTATCCTGTCACGCTGCTGTTAAAGGGCTGTCAGAGCCGTTTTTAATGCTTGACGGTTATTTGCGTTTGGGATATAATATGCTTAACAGGAGAGCCGTTGACCAGTGTACACCTGGCCGCCGGTAAAATGTATTCTACAAAAGTAGCGCCTTAGTTTACCAGACCGAGGGCGCTATTTTTTGCGTGTAATGTAAATAACAAGAGTTATCACAGCGCAAAGCATAATTACAAACTGAATCAGATCAGAATATGTAACCATAAGCACCAGCCTCCTTCCTTTCGTCCGGCGGCTGACATAACACCCCAACGGTTCCCCTGGTAAGCATATTATTTTGATAATATAGTATAACAACTACTGAAAATAATCGGTGACTACTAACCCCGGAGACGTTCCCACCAGCTTATATTGCAGACCGCCAGGATTTACAGCGATGCCTTCGGGAAAATACCTGGCTGGCGGTCTGCAGTCGCGTTGTACTGCAAATTTAACCGGTGCGCAGTATAAATTAGAAAAGAGTTGTCCTGATATGGGTATTTTAAAACAATTCGACTGAAAAATCAATGGTACTTTGGAAAACTTTGACCGGATTATTATTCATGGCTACATCCGGTCCGTTCACAGTTTCCGGCTGTTCCTTAACAAAGAACTGCCGGATGCGGCTTCACTTCAGCTGAAACCCGATGCCATAGACTGTCCGGATATATTCCTCTGAGGCCCCTGCCTCCTTGATTTTCCGGCGCAGGTTGCTGACATGGACATTGACCGTATTATTTTCTCCGTAATACCCGTTCTGCCACACCAGTTCATAGAGGCTCTCCCGGGAATATACCTTTTCCGGGGCCTGGAGGAAGAGATGCAGGAGCGCATATTCATGGGAAGTCAGGGAGAGTTCCGTGCCGTTTACCGTGACTTTACGGGATTCCGGATAAAGCACCATGTCCTTATATGATAAAGTCCCTGCCTGTTCCGGAACGCTGCCGCTGCGCCTGAGAGCAGCCTGAACCCGGGCGGATACTTCCTCCGGTTCGAAAGGCTTGGTGATGTAATCATCCGCTCCGGCTTTGAGAAGCGTTACCTTATCGGAAAGGGCGGCTTTGGCGGAGAGAACCAGCACGGGGACGCGGCAGTTCTTCTCCGTACGGAGTTTTTGGAGCAATGCTTCTCCTGACAAACCGGGCAGCATGAGGTCCAGCAGAATCAGGTCCGGGGACTCCTTTTCCGCCAGAAGGAGGCCTTCCGTACCGGAGAAGGCCTGGACTGCCCGACAGCCGTCGGCTTCCAGTATTTTTGCCAGCAGTTGGTTGATGTCTGTTTCGTCTTCAATAATCAGTATTTTAGGCTGCATGGTTACCTCGATTCTTTTTCAACGGCAAATCGTGCTGAAATATATACCACTATATCTTAACGCATTTATCTTGAAAAGAGTATCCCTTTTTAAAGAAAATTCTGGATATGGATATGGAAAGTTTTGGAGAGAAAGGTTTTAGGAAAATCTTAATGTGACATCCCCTCAGAAAGAAGAGGCCGGGAGCGGATGTCCTGTAGTTTGCTGCCAGAGTGGTTCATAGCTAAGGAAAAAGGCGGCCAGATATATGAGTGACAGTTAAATTTATTTTCTGATATTTAACAGAGATTCAATTGTAGAATATTCCCGGTTCTGTTATACTGAAAGCAGCAAAGGCCGATGCGGGACAGACGTAACCGGAAAACAGTATATATTCTGACAGCATCCCAGGGACATGGATGCCTGCATTTGGCAGTACGGAATAATTGCTGTCATAATGTTTGCTGCCATGATGTTTGTTGCCATGATGTTTGCTGCCATGATGTTTGCTGCAATGATGCGGCGCTGTCAGGAGATGCGCAAGTGAATCAGGAGGGCTTATATTCTATGAAGATTGGTGAAGTAATCAGGAAATACAGAAAAGAGAAAAATCTGACACAGGAAGAGATGGCACAGATGCTGGGGGTGACGGCACCGGCGGTAAATAAATGGGAAAACGGCAATTCGCTGCCGGACATTACGTTAGTCGCACCTATCGCCAGGCTGCTGGACATTACGACGGACACGCTGCTGTGTTTTCGGGAGGCGCTTACGGAAGAGGAAATCAACCGTTATACGCTGGAACTGGAGGAGCGGCTGAAGCAGGATTCCTATGAGGACGCATTTCAATGGGCCAGGGAAAAGCTGCAACAATATCCCAACTGTGAAAAGCTGTACCTGGATATGGCGGCAGTATTATGTGGCTGGAGACTGATGAAGGAGATTCCGGACAGTGAAGCGCATGAGGAAGAGATTACCGGCTATTATACGCGTGCGCTGGGCAGCAGCGATGAGAGGATACGGTATCGTGCGGCAGATTCTTTGTTTGCCTTTTATCTGAGAAAAGAGGACTACGATAAGGCGGAGGAATACCTTTCCTGCTTCTCTTCTCAGAATCCGGAGAAAAAGAGAAAGCAGGCGCAGCTTTACGCCAGAACGGGGCGGAAGCAGGAGGCATACAGGGCTTATGAGGAACTTTTATTTTCAGGATATCAGATGATTAACATGGACTTGCACGGTATTTTTTCATTGGCCATGGAAGAAGGAAACCGGGAAAAAGCCCATGACATTGTGGAGAGGCAGGAGCGCCTTGCAAGGCTGTTTGAGATGGGCGAGTACAATGAAAATATGTGGAGACTGGAACTGGCAACTGCGGAACAGGACGGGGATACTGCGGCGGACGTTATGGAAAAGCTTCTGGAAAGCTGCAGGACTCTTGGAAACTACGGTAAAGTTTCTCTTTTTGAGCATATGGGATTTAAGGAAGTCAGCGAGGAGTTTTACAGGCAGCTGGAGGAGAATCTGCGGAAAGGCTTTCGGGATGAAGATACGTACGGATGGCTGAGAGGGAATGAGCGCTGGGAGGCGATTACGGCCGGTTAAATTTCTTGTATTGGCTATTGCATTCCTTGTTTCTATCCATTAAACTGGTTATATAAGCAGCGGTTGAGGTAACAGGCGCCTTCTGACAGCGAGGTGCCTGCCTGAGCCGTTACGGCAGAGAATTTCAGAATGAGGTATATTTTGAATACATAGAATACGGTATCGGCATGAAGCAGATAAAGTGGGACGGAGGTATAGATGGCGGGCAGGACAGTAAAGGAGAGGCTGGAAGGCAATGAACTGAAGGTATTTTGCGGTTTTTCCATAGTCATGGTGTTTGTGGCAGGGCTTGTGGGCATGGTGCAGGACGGACAGGGGGCCGTAGACGTGATTGAAGGTCTGTGGACGATTATCGTTTCAAGGGATGCGCTGATTACGGATTACTTCGAACTGGCAGGATATGGTTCGGCCCTTATGAATGCGGTGCTCGTGATGGCCATGGGACTCTGGCTGCTGCACCGGGAAGGCGTCAGGTTTACCGGATTGACCATGGCTGCCGTTTTTATCAATGTGGGTTATGGCCTGTGGGGCAAAAACCCTGTGAATATTCTGCCCATCCTGCTGGGAGCCTCTGTCTATGCAAAAATACATGGTTATCGGTTGGGCAGATATATGTATACGGCCATGTTCGGCACCAGCCTGGCTCCGCTTGTGACGGAACTGATTTTTCTGCTGCCTTTTGACTGGAAGGTGAACATGCTGGTCGCAGTGGGCGCGGGCATACTGATCGGTTTCGTGCTGCCGGGGCTGTCCGCTCATACGGCGTCCACTCACATGGGTTTTACTTTGTTCAATGTGGGATTTTCGGCGGGGATTCTTGCTTTTGTGATGGTCTGTATCCTGAAGTCTTTCGGCCTGGAATGTGAGTCCGTGCTGATCTGGAGGGCGGGAAGGCCGTTGTGGACAGGAGTGGGGTTGTATGGCTACTTTTTGCTGACATTTCTGTATGGATTGTATTTGAGCGGGGGAAAACTAAACGGTATACTGAAAATATGGAAGCATCCCGGACGGGCCGTAGCGGATTTTATTCTGATGGAGGGTGTGGGGAGCACGCTGATGAATATGGCGATGGTGGGTGCCATCTGTGAAACTTACATTTACCTGATCGGAGGGGATTTATCCGGGCCGGTGGTGGGAGCAATCCTGACTGCGTTCGGCTTTGCGGCTTTCGGCGCCCATGCGAAAAACTATCTGCCGCTTCTGTGCGGCGTATACCTGTCCACATTTATAAACCAGTTCGAGGCTACTACGCCGGGGATACAGCTGGCGGCAATCTTTGCCGTGGGGCTGGCACCGATTGCGGGCCGGTTTGGGGTGATAGCGGGTATTTTCGCGGGGATGCTTCATGTGGCCATTACCACATGCACTTCGCAGATGTACGGAGGCCTGAACCTGTATAATAACGGATTCAGTACTGGCTGGGTGGCGATTATCATGGTGCCTGTGCTGGAAAGCTTTATGACAGAATATATACCCAGGGCCAGAAAATTCCGCCAACGTATAGGCATAACGAAAGACCGTCAGCCTTAGTTTTGGCACAGGCGATTCGGTATACTCAAGACCGCCGGAATTTGCAAATCTGTCCGGGATGAGTATATATGGCTGGCGGCCTTTCGCTGAAGTCTGCTGCCGATTTCATTGGTGTACAGTATATATTCTGGTGGTCCTGAGTCTAAAAATAGAAAGAGGAAGAAAGAAAAAATGTTTGATGAACAAAGGAAAACTGCAAAAATCGTGGCGGAACTGACGATGTTTTTCCTGTCGGCAGGAGCGGATGATATCACCTCCAGCATTAAAAAAGACGGAAAACAGGGCGTCATTACATTCCATGCCAATTATAATCCGGAGGAAGCCGATAAACTGAAAGAACTGAAAGCGCTTGAGGAACAGCGGAACAATGGCATAGAAGATATTTACTGGGAACTTGCGGGTTCCGGAAATTTCGGAGAGACCAGCCAGCTGCACCTGGTGGGGATGATGGTGGATAAGGCGGAAATCAGCATAGAAGGCGGGTTTGTAGACCTGAAGCTGTATAAGTATATCAGAGAGTAATTTTCAATGCACAGCATAATTTGTGCGCTGCAGGAAGGGTAATTGTAAGAATGGGTAAATATGTCCGGCGTATCGTGCTGCTTTTGCTGCTTGCAACTGCGGTTTATTTGGGTATCCGCTTTTATCCGGTTTGGAAGGCGGCTGCGTATTTGTCTGAAAATATGGATTTCGCGCATTATTCCTTTGAACTGGAAGTGGAGTTGAATCAGGAAGAGATGCAGGGAAAACAGGGCAGGGTGCTTGAGGTTCTGGCGGGAGTGACGGGTTTTGAACCGGAAGCCATGTGCCGGCTTACTGTCAGGGGAAGCGTGTGGGAGGATACCATTCATGTCCTGATTTATCCGGAGGGGATGGAGGAAGTACACTCCACGGAAAGCCCGCTGATTGAACTTTACCTGGGAAGTGACACGAATGTCGTAAATGAAACTTATATTTACAATGCCGTGCGGAATCACCTGGCAGAGAAGTTTCGATTATTGGGTCTGGTAATGCCGGAGCAGAATGAAATGCTGTATATAACGCTGGAACAGGTGGAGGCGATGTTTGGGCTGGATTTAACAGAAGTCCGTAATTTCAGCCTGCCGTCAATAGGTGACAATATTTCCGCAGGCCGGTATTTTATCCTGCTGGCGTTTATGGACAGGGAGAAAGCGGCGGAGGGAAGCCGTTATACGCTGGAGACGGAGCAGGCGGAACTGGAGGTCACGGTGCCGGGGAGTGACAGCACAGACACGGCGGCCGCTCCGGTACTGAGGCTGCACATGGAGGATGTGCAGTCCATGGAGGATGTGCAGTCCATGGAAGAGGTACAGACCATGGAGGAGGTGCAGCCCATGGAAGAGGTACATTCCATGGAAGAGGTGCAATCCATGGAGGAGGTGCAATCCATGGAAGAGGTACATTCCATGGAAGCATCATATTCCATAGAAGGCGGTCGTTCCACGAAAGAAACGCAATCCGTGGAAGAGAAGGATTCCATGCAAGGAGTACATTCCAGGAAAATATTGGATTCCATAAAGGAAATGACAGGGATGGACGGGAGAGTGGAACAAATATTTTCCCAGATGGGCTTCCCGGTATCCGGTGGACAGCTTTCTGTGGTGAAAAACCTCTCAGTTACCATAGTGCCGGGAGGGAATGAAATAATCATGCCCGAAGATTTTGTAAATCAGACTGTGGTGGAATTGATATCCCGGATTCGGGAGTTGGTGATAAAGCTTGGAGGATAATTTCGGAAATCGGAACGGGGGATACAGGGGGGATCCAGGGTATTTTGTCAAAAATATGTCATGGAATGACAAAAAAACGAACAGAACCGTGCGGTCTGCAGTCGGGTTGTACTGCAAATTCAACCTCACCGGAAATACTGAATGCCATTGAAACTGATGCCCCGATTGTATATAACGGGAGAAAGCATGTAGGCCTGCAGAATATCCGGAAGCGTCTTCAGCTTCTGTATGGAAGCGAGGCTTCGGTGACGTTCTTCAACATGGATGAGAATTTCGGGGCGGTGGTGGAGGTGCGGCTCCCCGGAAGAGTGTGAGTGTATGCCGGTAGTTTACGGTGAAAGAAAGTAACAGCTCGGTACCCTGACTGCATTGCTGTAAGAAATCGTCAGAGAAGCAGTACGAGAAACAGTATGGACAGCAAATTGAAAATATTGCCCTTGACAAAATGATAAAATGTGGTATAGTTCTAAATGCGAATGAGTTGCATTTGCATTTAGAACTTTTTGCGTTACAGGAAAGTTCGCTGTCAGTTGGACATGGACTCATGGGGGTGCATTTCCTCAGGCACTTAGCAACTGTCAGGAAATAACTTTACATTTTTATTTCGTAACAGTTCCTTAACATTGAAATCCAGCGCAAAATGGCAAAATTTTGGTTCTGGCTTGTCAGGTTAGAAATTGCCGGAAATGAAGGAAGGATTTATTTATGCTGCATGTGATTGAAGATTCTCTTATGGACAGTGTGAGACTGATTCCGTTTTTGTTTCTGGCTTATCTGGCAATGGAATATCTGGAGCACAGCGCCGGAAAGGGGATGCAGAAGTGGCTCCGGAGGGCAGATAAGGCGGCTCCGGTGATAGGCGGTTTGCTTGGAGCCGTGCCCCAATGCGGTTTTTCGGCGGCAGCTGCAAATCTGTATGCCGGGCGGGTGGTTTCCCTGGGGACTCTGGTGGCGGTTTTCCTGTCCACTTCGGATGAGATGCTGCCTATTCTGATATCCGAGCAGGTACCTGTGGGTACGGCAGCCGGCATTCTTGTGGCGAAAGCGGCGTTCGGAACAGCGGCGGGCCTGGTGATTGATTTTATACTGCGGAAAAAGGGCAGCGGACGGCAGGCAGGTATTTCCGATGTCTGCAGACAGGAGAACTGCCATTGCGAGAAGGGAATTTTCCGCGCAGCCCTGTCCCATACCGCGCAGATTTTCTTTTTTATTTTGCTGGTTTCCTTTGCATTGAATCTGCTTCTGCATTTTGCGGGGGAGGAGGTTCTGGCAAATCTGATTTTAAACAAACCGGTGCTGGGCCCCATGCTGTCCGGGCTGGTGGGCCTGATTCCAAACTGTGCCGGTTCCGTGGTGATTACTCAGCTGTATCTGGAGGGCGCTATGGGGCAGGGGGCGGCAATGGCAGGACTTCTGGCCGGTTCCGGTGTGGGGCTTCTTGTATTATTCCGGGTTAACCATGACAAGCGGGAAAATCTGAGAATTATGGCTTTGCTTTATATGCTCGGGGTATGTGCCGGGATTATTGTAAGTTTGCTTTGAGAGACAGACGGGGGCTGCGAATGATTGACCTGCATATAAGTCAGTATCACTTTTGGGTCAAGAAGATGCTGCCGGAGCCGAAGCGGAGAGATATCTTAAGTGTCCGGCAATGGAAGAGGAAACAGGAGAAAAGGTGAGATGGGAAAAGGGAAGAAAATCAGCCGGGAAGGAATGCCTTATGGGGAGCACGGTGAGCGCATTGCGTATCCGGAAGGACTGAAATGGACGAAACAGAGGAAGGCTGTATACAGAGTGCTGTGGGAGGCGGAGACGCCTCTTACGGCCATGCAGATTTATAATCGTATGGAGGGGGAGGAAGGTGGGGAGTATGCCGTTTCGACGGTCTATCGTATCCTGGCCGCATTTGAGGAAAAAGGGCTGGTGCAGAAGGAGGCCTGGATAGAGGAACGCATGGAAGGAGGACATTCCGCGATAACATATGAATTGAAAAGGGAGAGCCATACGCATTATGCGGTATGCCTGGAGTGCCGCAGGAGAATTCCGTTGAAAAACTGTCCATTTGCCCATATGCGTATGGGAAAGGAGACGGAGGACTTCACGGTGACGAACCACAAGCTGGAGTTGTACGGATATTGCAGGGAATGTAAGGAAGCAGGGAAGCCGTAATTTATTGGCGTACCATATAATCCGGGGCAATCTGGAGGGCATGTCACATAACGGTTCAGCATCTGGCTTAAACCTGCTTTCTTTTGTGAATTTGGCGGATGAAACGGCTTTCACGGCAGAAAAAGTGGTGAAATTGACAAAAATTAATAAATCTTAAAAAATTATTGAAAAAACACTTGCATTTATAAGAAGAATGTAATATAATTTGTTTTGTTGTTAAGGAAACAACAAATAAGCAACAGACACGCAGGACATGCAGATGAGAAAATGCGCCGCTAGCTCAGTTGGTAGAGCACCTGACTCTTAATCAGGGTGTCCAGGGTTCGAGCCCCTGGCGGCGCACTAAAGGTCTTGAGACTTGATTTTAGGCAAGTTTCGGGGCTTTTTTTATCCCCCGGGAAATGAGCTGGGCAAAAAAATCAGGTGGTGCCGAACGTAAAGAAAATATCGGTTTAACGAATGGAAAATAGAAGCTGCACATATTGGAAAATGAAAAAGAAATGCCTGGGAGAGGGGACAGTAAAAAACCGCTTCCGGGCTTTATGTTTTCCTGTCCCCATTTACAAGATTCAGCTTATCCAGATGCGATATGGAATCGCGGCTTGCTATTATCTCATAGGCAAAGTGCAGATACCGCCCGGTCGTTTCCACATCTTCATGGCCCATGAGGTACATCAGGCGGTATATATCCACCTGGCGGTTATGCTCATACTGATCGATGCAGCAGTTGGTGGCAAAGTTGTGCCGGAGCTTATGGGAGGACAGTTCAAAGGGAAGCTTGTCGGCAAGTTTGGAAACCATAAGTTTGACAGCATTTCCGGTTAATGGTTCACCATGGCGGTTTACAAAGAGTGCGTCAGAACTGTAAGGACAGCTTTCAGTATATTCTTTCATGAAGTATGCTGTCAGGCTTCCCAGAGGAACCGTACGTTCCTTATCACCCTTGCCGCGAACCACCATCCGGTTATCGGCATAAGAAATTTTACTCCGACGAAGAGAACATACTTCTGCCTGACGCAGGCCGCTGTCATACATAAGGGCGATAATGCATTTATTCCGGAGCACAAGCCAGTCAGACTCCGCAGTTATGGAACTGAAAATAGCATTTATTTCGGATTCGGTATAAATACGGACTTCACGTTTTGGGGACTTTGGTACCTTTATATTTTTGGCATCATAGGAAGCCGTGTATTCATTTTGCGCCCAACGGAGAAATATCCTCACATAGCCTGTCAACAATTTCCTGAGGAGTACCAGTGTAGCCATGCTCTTCAGGGTTATTAAAAACACAAAACCAACTTTTCGAAACAGTATCCTTTTTGAAATTTGCATTTTCCATGTAAAAACTCCAATCTGTTTAGAAACTAAAATATGTATTAACATAACGTATTTTAGTTTGTAACGAAGTTTGTAACCGGAACTGGTTACAAAATAAATACAGTAAATTCAGGGGCTAGAGGGCATTTTGTAACCGTAACGAAGTCGGGGGTAATACTATACACCGACTACAGCGATAACTTACAAACGATTTTCCGATTTTGACATACTATTGACAGGTGTAAGAAATTGCTGTAGTATATAAAGACCAACCGAGTAAGTGCCCTGAAAAACTTAACATTATACAAAATATTTATTCCACAAAGTTAACGATATTTTAGTAAAATACTGTTAAGTGTTGCTATAGTCAAGTATATATGCAATCGTGAAATCAAAGTTCTTGATAGAGACACCAATATATACATGACTACAGCAATGTGTAAACGGAATCTTGACCATACGCCCCCGCTAAAGCTTGGGGCGTATGGTCTTTTTCTGTCAGATGGAAATAGGAACAGAACGCCGCCAGAAGTTTCCGGACAGAGAGATATTTTATATTTCACACTGCAGAAGAAGTTACCAGGCTTAAAAGGAACACTTTAGCAGAGTAAAGCATCTGCAGATGCTTTAGCTGGATAAAGTATCTCGAGATGAAAGCAGAATTTACTTGTGTCACACAAAAATTCCTAAAGAGCAGAACAAGCGGTTTTACCCTAAAGCAACCGCCCATCCGGCCGCGCGCCGATTTATCCCTTCGGGCACGCTACGCTTAAATCGGCTTCCGGCCGGATGGGCTGCCTGCGGTAAGGGCGAGTCAAGTTTAGGGCATGCTTCCTGACCACACTAAAGCAGCCAACAATCATGCAAAGGTCTACGATAAGAACGAGTCCTAAAACAAGCTCCGCACAGGCCTGCGGTACTATGCCGGGACCATTCGCCCGGCGACACATATAAGGACTGCTTCAGTTTTAGGGGCAAAGGGCTCACGTAAAGAAAAATGCTTACCTGCAGGCGTTAACCTAAAGCAAAGGCCAAGATACCGACATGGCCTACAGCTTCGCACTGGTAAACAAAAACACCTTGCGGAGCCGGACAGACAGTGCCGCAGGGTGAAAAATGGCACTGCAAATCAGGATCTGTTAAGTATCTCCAGTATCTGGGAGTAAGTATAGGTGCCTTTAGTGAAGCTTAAATCAATCCACCAATACTGAATATCCAGAAGTTCTACAGTTTGCAGACCTTCCAGGCGCATGAATATTTCCAAGTCTTTAAAGCTTCCAAAATCGCCATAATCCTGAATTATTCATGGCACCACAAGCCCATTCCTGAATTGTACCCCCGCCAGGATTGGTATGAAATAGACTAACAAAAATCCTAAAAAAGGGCAGACTCCACCTCAGGTAACGTTTTTAAGGCTTTTCAGGTGTCAAGGTGCGCATATTTTTATTCCAGCTGTACTTCCAGGGACCATATATTACGAAAGGTCTCGAAGACTTCTTCCTTATAAGGAAAGCTGCTGCACAGCTTGAACTTTACATACCTGCCAGTATGCACCACCCTTACCGCAACTTTTAGCAGCTTCAGGCGTACCGTATCCACAAGGTTTTTTGCCATATGCTTTGGCAGTGCAAGTCTCCGGAACCAGTTAAAAATGTTATATGCCAGGGCATGGAGCTGCAGCCGGTTGGCGTTTACGGTTTTGCTCCTGGAGCTCACTGCCGCAAAATCAAAGCCCTGTTTGCTTTCGCCAATGAAGTTCTCCATCCGGCCGCGGTTGCAGTAGTAATCAATGACCTGCCAGTGCCCCAGCTCTTCCATATTGGTGACGATGAATGTATACATATGGGTCATCTGGTTGTAAGGCTTCTCGATTTTAAACACTACTCTGCGGGGAGCGCGCCATGAGGATGCCTGGTAATAAAATTCCCCATAGGTCACAGCATAGTCTATCATGTTGAAGCGTGTTGCCTCCGCCAGTGCCTCATCCTCATCCTGTGCCAGCCTCAGGAGCGTGCTGTTGATTTTCAGGCGGATGGCATATTTTACACCGTTGTCCTCGAACAGGTCATACAGTTCCGGCGTGGCAAAACCGCTGTCACCCCTGGCATAAAGCTGGATGCCAGGGTAGTTTTCGCGGTACTCGGCAATAAGCGGCGCCATAAAAGCTGCAGAATCTTTGGAGCAGTAGTCCGTGCCGTCACGCAGCCAGGCACGGAGCAGGTCCCCGGTCAGCCCGTCGTAACACAGGAGGGGATGGTAGCCGTGTGCCTGGTAATGGAAATTGAACCCTTCCCCTTCCTGCTTCCCATAAGTCGGGAGCAGTGTGGTATCAATATCAAAAAGCACGAACTCGGGCATCCGGATGGAGTAAACCCGCCTGCGCAGCTGGCGCATGATCCCATCAAACGGCCGGAGGGTATCGTCATCCATGCGGTTAAAGAAACGGGACAGCGTGGGCTGTGATGCAAGGGCTTCTTTCCCCGGGACAGCTGAAAGCACAGGGTCATGGCGCAGTTCATCGGCGCAGTTGTCTTCGTAGTAGGTGCCGAAGATCTGATAGAGCATCTGGAGCAGGTTCTCATCATCCTTATGGATGCGGGACAGGGCAGTGTCATTGGTTTTAAAGCTGTCTTTTATACTAAACACCTATTAGATTTGCAGTTTATACTTTAGTTTTCATACAAAAAGCCGATAATCCAAATA
>CAJUFB010000022.1 GCA_910585805.1 uncultured Acetatifactor sp. | reverse complement strand
TACTACCAGAATAGGAGACTAATTATAAGACGCCGATTATTTGCCGCTTACTTTTTTTGCCTGAATAAGCTGCAGCGGTTATTTTCCGGCAAACCCCATACTGCATAACGCCGGAATTTACCGTACCGCACTGGTTAAATGTATATGGCTGGCGTTATGCAGTCGGGTTACTCGGAAATTTTAACGGTTAAGCAGTATAAATTCCCTCTTGACAAACCTGGCCGCATATTTTATAGTATGTCTTGTCGAAAGCAATCTCTTCGCTTCCGATAAAAGGCGTGTCTCTATGTGCCGCATTCAACTATGGAGAGCAGAGATTGTTTTCTATAGCATCAATAGAAATGAAACCAACGAAGAAAAGCCACGACGAAGAGGAGTATGCATTACCCCTTGCCAGAGAGGACGCCGTTCCGGAGGGAGAGATTTTCCCGGGAAGCTGAGAGGCCGTCCGGAGGAAGGAATGCAGAAGGTAGCTTCCGAGCCGGGAATCTGAGACACCAGGTTTTGTGACAGAACTGTCAGCTTATGGAGCATGGGAAGCATGACTGTGGGAGAAGGATCGCATTTTGAACCTTTATGCAGGCATGTGACGGGCGTCAGGCAGGAAAACATGGACAGGTAGGGTTCCACGAGTTATCCACGTTACAGGATAGGACTTTATTGGAAGTCACTGAGGCAGCATGGCGCAGAACGGAGCCGGCTGTGAACAAAGGTGGTACCGCGTAAATGACGCCCTTTGCTGACGAGAGTCGGCAGAGGGTTTTTTTGGCAGAGAACGATTCGCAGAAATCCGGCGTGGTAAGGAAGTGTCTACAAATAACTGATACGAGTTTAAAGCTGTTTTCCTTGTATTTCCGGGCTTTTCTCTAAAGAAGTTGTATCAGTTATTTTCCGACAATTCCTAAAAGAAGTGTCTATTCCACGATTCCGAATGACAGGAAAGGAGCAGAAATGAAAAAAGAACTGGCAAAGACCTACGACCCCAGGGGTCTGGAAGACAGATTGTATGAGAAATGGATGGAAAAGAAATATTTCCACGCAGAGGTAGATCACAGCAGAACACCATTCACCATCGTGATTCCGCCCCCGAATATCACGGGACAGCTTCACATGGGACACGCTCTGGACAATACCATGCAGGATATTCTCATCCGTTTCAAGCGGATGCAGGGCTACAACGCGTTGTGGCAGCCCGGTACGGACCATGCTTCCATTGCCACGGAAGTAAAGATTATCGAGACATTGAAAAGCGAGGGCATTGACAAGCATGATCTGGGCCGTGAGAAATTCCTGGAGCGCGCCTGGGACTGGAAGAAAGAGTACGGCGGCCGCATTGTCTCCCAGTTGAAGAAACTTGGTTCTTCCTGCGACTGGGACAGAGAGCGATTTACCATGGACGAAGGCTGCAACAGGGCCGTAACGGAAGTCTTTGTCAAGATGCATAAAAAAGGCTATATCTACAAAGGCGCCAGAATGATTAACTGGTGTCCTGTATGTAATACATCCATCTCCGACGCGGAAGTGGAGTATCAGGAGCAGGCAGGGCATCTGTGGCACATCAAATATCCGGTGATGAACGAGGACGGCACACCCAGCGCCACGGAATTCCTGACCTTTGCAACCACCCGCCCGGAGACCATGCTGGGCGATACCGCGGTGGCGATCCATCCTGAGGACGAGCGTTACAGCCATCTGATCGGAAAGAGCGTCATGCTGCCCATTATGAACCGTGTGATTCCCGTAGTTACGGATACCTATGTGGACAGGGAATTCGGTACGGGCGTGGTAAAGATCACGCCGGCCCACGACCCCAATGACTTTGAGGTGGGAAAACGCCACGATCTGCCGGTTATCAATGTGATGAACGATGATGCCACCATCAACGAAAACGGCGGAAAATACTGCGGAATGGATCGTTATGAGGCGAGAAAGGCCATTGTGGCGGAGCTGGAGCGGCAGGGGCTTCTGGTAAAGATTGAAGATTACTCCCACAATGTAGGCACCCATGACCGATGCAAGACAACCGTGGAACCGTTGGTAAAGGAACAATGGTTCGTAAAGATGGATGAGTTGATAAAGCCTGCAGTGGAAGCGGTAAAAAGCGGCGATGTGGAACTGGTTCCCAGGCGTCTGGAGAAGATTTATTTCAACTGGACGGACAACATCCGCGACTGGTGTATCAGCCGTCAGCTGTGGTGGGGACACAGGATTCCGGCTTACTATTGTGACGAATGCGGGGAAGTAGTGGTTGCCGGGGAAGCGCCGGATGTATGCCCCAGGTGCGGCTGCACCCATTTCACGCAGGACCCCGATACCCTGGATACCTGGTTTTCCTCTGCCCTGTGGCCTTTTGAGACGCTGGGCTGGCCGGAGCAGACGGAGGATCTGAAGTATTTCTATCCCACGGATGTGCTGGTGACGGGTTATGACATTATTTTCTTCTGGGTTATCCGTATGATTTTCTCCGGTTTCGAGCATATGGGAGAGAAGCCTTTCAGGACCGTGCTGTTCCATGGTCTGGTCCGTGACAGCCAGGGCCGCAAGATGTCCAAATCCCTGGGCAACGGCATTGACCCCCTGGAGATCATTGACCAGTACGGCGCGGATGCACTGAGGCTGACGCTGATCACCGGAAACGCGCCCGGAAACGATATGCGTTTTTATTATGAGCGTGTGGAAAACAGCCGTAATTTCGCAAATAAGGTGTGGAACGCTTCCCGTTTCATTATGATGAATATGGACGGAAGCGAAGAAATGGAAGACACACATTCCTCTAAAAAGGAAATGCCTGTTTCACAGCTGCAGCCTGTGGACAAGTGGATTCTGTCCAGGCTGAACGACCTGGTGAAGGAAGTCACCGACAATATGGAGAATTTCGAACTGGGGATTGCGGTACAGAAGGTTTACGATTTTATCTGGGACGAATTCTGCGACTGGTATATCGAGATGGTGAAGCCCCGCCTGTATCAGGCAAAGGACAGGGAAGAGACAGCGGAGGAGAAGGAGAGCCGGAAGGCGGCGCTCTGGACGCTGAAGACAGTCCTGATCGATGCCTTAAAGCTCCTTCATCCCTACATGCCGTTTATCACGGAGGAAATCTTCTGTACCCTGCAAAGCGAAGAAGAGTCCATCATGATCAGCAGCTGGCCTGTATATACCGGGGAAAGGCATTTTGAAAAAGAGGAAAAAGATATCGACATCATCAAGGAAGCCGTCAGGGGCATCCGCAATGTCCGCAGCGAGATGAATGTGGCGCCCGGCAAGAAGACTGCCGTATTTGTAGTCAGTGAGAGGGAAGACATCCTTGCCGCTTTCACGGAAGGCAAACTGTTCTTCGCTTCCCTGGCCAGCGCAAATGAAGTCACCATGATCCACAGACAGGGGGAAAGCGCGGTCACCGCCGGACAGGAGGAAGGTAAGCAGGCAGCCGCAGAAGCTGTCGGAGCCGAAGCCGATATCGCAAAAGACTCTGTATCTGTAGTCATCCCCGGAGCGACGCTCTATATTCCTCTGGCGGACCTGGTGGATATCGAACAGGAGATCCAGCGCCTGAAGAAGGAACAGAAGCGTCTGGAGGGAGAGCTTGCCAGAGTCAACGGCATGCTTTCCAACGAAAGGTTCATCTCCAAAGCGCCCGAGGCGAAGATTGCCCAGGAGCGCGAGAAACTTGCAAAATATACCCAGATGATGGAGCAGGTGACACAGCGTCTGGGACAGCTGCAGAAAGCGTAAGGAGCAGGTCTGAAGCTTATAGTCAATTAGTTTGTGACACTTCCTTACGACGAGTCCTGACAGGTAAAACAGATGGCCGGCGGGCAGGCTGGAATGGTGAGACGCAGAGAAATATGCACGGGAATTCAGATCGAGGTATACAATCGTGAAAAAGAAAAATATTGCCACATTCCTGGAAGCAGAAAATTACATCAATGACACGCCCCGTTTTACGTCCAAAAACACAATGGAGGATACCAGGGCATTTCTGCACCGTCTGGGAGATCCGGACAGGAAGATGCGGATCATCCATGTGGCCGGGACAAACGGAAAAGGCTCTGTCTGCGCTTATCTGCGGAGTATCCTGGAGGCTGCCGGATACAGAACCGCCCTGTTCACCTCGCCTCATCTGGTATGTATCAGAGAGCGTTTTGTGGTGGATGGAGAAATGATTTCCGAGGAGGAATTTCTGGAGGCGTTTCTTCATATATATAATATGTTGGACTGGGATGCGCTGGAGCGGGGTGAAGGCGCTTATCATCCTACCTATTTCGAAACGCTCTTTTTCATTGCCATGCTTGTGTTCGGAGATAAGAAGCCGGATTTCTGTATCCTGGAGACAGGCGTGGGGGGCAGGCTGGATGCAACGAATTCGGTTTCACGAAAAGAATTATCTATTATAACGCATATCGGACTGGACCATGTGGAGTATCTGGGAGATACGGCAGAGAAGATTGCTGCTGAGAAAGCAGGTATACTGCAGAAAGGAGCCCCGGCTGTTTTCTGGGATACCTGTCCGGAGACAACTGCCGTATTTCAGGAATGTGCGGAGAAGCTTGGAATTTCAGCGTATTCCGTGTCGGAAAAGGACTATTCTTTTTCAATTTTTAAGAGAAAAACCATTGATTTTTGCGTAGACAGTCGGTATTATAGATGTATTCCGCTCACGCTGCATACCATAGCCGCATACCAGAGGGAGAACTGTGCTCTTGCCATCCGGGGGATTGAGACGCTGGATGAGGGGAAGACGATCACCGCGCAGCAGATCCAGGCAGGAGTCAGCGGGTGTTTCTGGGCGGGGCGCATGGAAGAAGTGCTGCCGGAGGTTTATGTGGACGGCGCCCACAACGAGGACGGAATCCGGGCTTTTCTGGAGACCGTGGCGGCGGATGGGCATGAAGGTGCCAGGAGCCTGCTGTTCAGTGTGGTGAAGGACAAGGATTACAGGCATATGGCAAGGCAACTGGAAAGTTCCCGCCTGTTCGGACGAGTGGCTGTTGCGCACATGAGGGGGTACCGGGCGCTGGACAGGGAGCATCTGACAGGGCTGTTTACACCCGCGGCCGAGATAAGTGAACGTTTCTGCGATGGGGGGCAAAAAGCGGCATGCAATGGAAGCGGCACTTCTGCTGTCAGGATTAATTGTGCCCACGAGCATAAAAAAGATGCCGGATGTGTACCGGAGGTATACGACACTGTGGAGGATGCTTTGCTGGCATTGCTTCAGGAACGACAGACGGGCGAGCGGATTTATATTGCTGGAAGTCTGTATTTGGTTGGCGAGATAAAGGAGCTGCTGGATCATGATCAATTTCGAAGAAGAATTGAAAAAATTTCATCCCAGCCTTGAGGTGGAGGATGCGGAGGAATCCATTTATCATCAGGATCTGACAGATTTGGCTGATATGCTGATAAAGAAGATTGTTGGGGCAGGGCAGGAAATTGTACGGGAGACCCCGAAGGAGTAATCATGTTTTGTTATAATTGCGGATGCCGTTTATCGGAGCATGACTTTTGTACTGCCTGTGGGGCGGAAGTCTCCCTGTATAAAAAGGTGATGCATGTCTCCAATATGTATTATAATGAGGGCCTGGAGAAAGCGGGAGTCAGGGATTTATCCGGAGCGGTCATCAGCCTGCGCCAGAGCCTGAAATTTAATAAAAACAACGTCAGAGCCAGGAATTTGCTGGGACTTGTGTATTTTGAGATGGGAGAAAGCGTAAGTGCCCTTCAGGAGTGGGTCATCAGCAAGAACATACGCCCCAGGAAAAATATCGCGGGCGAATATATAGAAAAAGTGCAGGCCAACGCCGGGAAACTGGAATCCATCAACCAGACCATCCGTAAGTACAACAGGGCGCTGGCGCTGTGCCAGCAGGGCAGTACGGATCTGGCAGTGATACAGCTGAAAAAGGTGTTGTCAATGAACCCCAGGTTTGTGCGGGCGCATCAGCTGCTGGCTCTGCTGTATATGGATAAACAGGACTGGGAGCGGGCGGAGCGGGAGCTGCACAAATGCAGGGAAATTGACAGGAACAATCTGCAGACACTGACGTATCTGAGGGAAGTAGAGCAGATGCTGATGCCGGACGAGGGGGCGCGGCAGCCGTCAAAGCGCAGGAAGGATGAGTCAGTCAGGTATCAGAGCGACAATGAGATCATCATTCAGCCCCTGAATGTGAAAGAACCGAAAAGCGGCGGTGTTTCCTCTCTGTTGAACATTGTGATCGGACTGGCCATTGGTCTGGCTGCCATGTATTTCCTGGTGGTTCCCGCCGCAGAGTCAAGGGTAAGAAATGAGGAACAGCAGGTGATTACCAGGATCAGCAGCGAATCCGACGCCAAGACCGCCCGGATCCAGGAGCTGGAGAGCCAGGTTACCGGCATGAATGAGAGCATGACGGAAATTCAGGCGCAGCTGGATAGCTATGTGGGGGTGGACGGGACGCTGCAGAATACGGAGGTATTGCTGCAGGCAATTGCCGCTTACATGGAGGCGGAGGACAAGGCGGCGGCAGCAGCCACCACTGCGGAAGAGCTGGGATCCATCGGTCAGCGGGTGAACCTGGAAGAGATGACGGAAGGGTTCCGGAGACTGTATGATGCTGCCAGCGGAGTGATCCTGCCGGAGGTTGCGGCCGCTTACCTGGATGAGGGAAACCGGCTGTTTAATTCCAAAAACTACGCGGAAGCCGCTGCTGCGTTTGAGCGTGCAGTTGCTTATGATGCCGATAACGAGGAAGCGATCTATCAGATGGCGCAGTCTTATCGGTTTATCGGCGATACCGAGAAAGCCGTTGCCGCTTATGATAAGGTGATCGAGCTGTTTCCGGATTCCTGGCGGGCAGAGCGTTCTCAGAATTATCGGACGCAGCTGACAGGAGGATGAGAGATACTGGACCGCGGTATTATCCGGCCGCAGCCGGTGCTGTCAGCCATAACCGTATGGCAGTGTGCGTTGCGGTGCCGCTGGCGGATCTGAGCCTGAAAGATGATATACAAATGGGATCACGTTTAAGATACGAAAGAAAAGAACCTGTGGAGAACCGGGTTCTTTTTTCGTTTTGCGATTTTGGAGCGCTGAGGAACTTTGCGGTGATCCTTATTATAATGAAAGGATGTGGACATGTATGGAACAGATCAAGGCGGGGGATTTCCGGGTGATAGATAATTGTCTTATGATCCGGCTTCCGGAGGAGATAGACCACCACGGAGCCGGGCTTATCTGTGAAAATGCGGACAAGTATCTGGTCAGGGAGGAGGTACAGAATGTGATATTTGATTTTGAGAAAACCAGGTTCATGGATTCCTCCGGAATAGGGATCATCATGGGGCGTTACCGGAAGATATCATGTTTTGGAGGCAGGGTTTATGCCATTCATCTGGACAGGCAGATTGAGCGTATCTTTCAGCTGTCAGGGCTAAATAAAATTGTGGAGGTACTGGAATCATGAAAAACGAAATGGAGATCATCTTTGACGCGGTTTCCGACAATGAAAGCTTTGCCAGAGTGGCGGTGGCGGCTTTTATCACGCATCTGAATCCTACTGTGGAAGAGATGGCGGACATCAGGACAGCGGTGTCCGAGGCGGTGACCAATTCCATCATCCATGGCTACGGAAACTTGCAGGGCTGTGAAACGGCAGGCAGGGACTGTCCGCCGGAGCAGAAGGACATCCATCCCGGGAAGGTGCGGGTGGGATGCACGCTGGAAAACGGGATTTTACATATCGAGGTAACGGACACAGGCACAGGCATTGAAGATGTGGAGAAGGCAATGGAACCGCTGTACACCACCAGGCCGGATCTGGAGCGTTCGGGAATGGGATTTGCATTTATGGAGGCATTCATGGATGACCTGGAGGTGGAAAGCGTTCCGGGAAAGGGGACAAAGGTCCGCATGGTGAAAAAAATAGGAATCGGGGAATGGATCGTATGAGGGAATGCCGGGAAATCGGAACGATCTTTCCTGCAGCGGAGGTCAGTGTATGGAAGAGATGTCAGTACTGATTGCAAGATCACAGGCAGGAGAAAGGAATGCGAGAGAAGTACTGATAGAGAACAACCTTGGACTGGTGCGACATATTGTGAAGCGCTTTGCCGGAAGGGGACATGATCTGGAGGATCTGTTTCAGATCGGCACCATAGGGCTGATGAAAGCCATAGACAAATTTGATCTGTCTCTGGGACTGAAATTTTCCACTTATGCGGTACCTATGATCACAGGAGAGATCAAGCGCTTTCTGAGAGATGACGGTCCTGTAAAGGTATCCAGAACCATCAAGGAAAACGGGATCAGGGTAAAAATGGCAAGGCAGCGCATCCAGGCATCTGAAGGCAGGGAGCCGCTGGTGCAGGAGCTGGCGGAGGAGACGGGGCTTTCCGTGGAAGACGTGGTGCTGGCCATGGAGGCTTCCATTGAAGTAGAGTCCATATATTCCGCCATCTATCAGGATGACGGCAGTGAGGTGTACCTGGTGGACAGGGTGGTACGGGGAGGTAGCGGTTCTCTGGGCAGCTCTGCAGTGGGAGGCTGTGACGGGGAGGATACGGAAAAAGAGAAACTTTTAAATCATATGCTGTTAAGTCAGCTTCTGGACAGCCTGGAGCCCAGGGACAGGGATCTGATCTGCATGCGCTATTTTCAGAACAAGACACAGACGGAGGTTGCGGCAGGCCTGGGGGTCAGCCAGGTCCAGGTAAGCCGCATGGAGAAGAAGATCCTGCGGAGTCTGCGTGAGAAGGCTACGTAAGGAAGTGTCCTGGGCACTGTGGGAAAACAGCTGCTGCGATTTGTTTGGGCGAAAGCTCTGTTTCCTGTATCTGGCAGCATTGCTTAACTTTTTATAAATTGCTGAAATAGGCTTTCTTTATAAGGATAATTCGTTTACTATTAAGAAAGGAAGTGAAAATGTACGGTTCGCCGTTTGACATGTACCGATGCTTTTTTATCTGCCGGATCTCGGCGGAGGCGCCGGTGCATGCGGGATGAAGCCGGTATACGGCGGCTGTGGTCAGATTGAGGGCACATAGGAGAGGAGCATGAAATTAGTGGCGGAGGATGAAATAAAGAAGACAGAAGAAAATGTAGTTGTAAGGCGCAGCAGGCGTAAAAAGCGGGGAAAGCAGCGTCTCCTTGCCATGTCTGCCTGCCTTGTGGTGATGGTGGCTGTCATGTTTCTGACGGCTTCCGTCTGCGTATGGGTGGCGGACAGAATAAAGGAGAAAGAGAATGCGGCGCCGGCGTTTGGAGAGGCGGAGGAAAACATAACCAATTATGTGGATATTGATAAGGACGGAAATGTGCTGGATGCTTCCGGCAACGTCCTTGGGGTATTGTCGGGTTCCCTGGGCTATTCCCAGGCGGAGCTGGACAGCCAGGTGCTGGGCGCGAGGGAGGGCGCTGTAGAGGAAATTCTGGAGATTATCCGCGGCGGTCTGGACGCCGGGGACAGTGTGCTGGAAACGCTGCGTCCGCTTTATCCCGATGACCTGATTGTATACAGCGGCGGGAAGTACAACTTTGTCCCCATCAACCGGAATCTGAAGATGCATTCCTTTGATGCGGCAAATCTGAATGTGCTGGAGTCGGGGGAGTACCAGTATCTGCAGGACGGTGCGGTGATTTCCCATAAGGGAATCGATGTGTCCAGGCATCAGGGAGAGATCGACTGGAGTCTGGTGGCCCAGGACGGTGTGGAATTCGCCTTTATCAGAGTGGGGTACCGGGGCTACGGCAGCGGAAAAATGATGGAAGACGAGTATTTTGAGGAAAATATCACGGGAGCCCTTCAGGCAGGCATCAAAGTCGGCGTGTACTTCTACAGTCAGGCCGTCACTGAGGCGGAAATCCAGGAGGAAGCGGCGTTTGTGCTGGAAAAGATAGCGCCCTACAGAATAGAATGTCCCGTGGTCTTTGACGTGGAGCGGGTAACGGAGTCGGACGGAAGGATGAACGGTATCTCCATTGAGGACAGGACCGCCTTTGCCCTGCAGTTTTGCCAGATGATTGAGAACGCCGGATATAAGCCCATGATTTACCATAATACAGAGATGGGAGTCATGTTTCTGGGGCTGGAGGCGCTGGAGCAGTATGACAAATGGTTTGCTGCCTACAGTGATGTCTTCTATTACCCTTATGACTACAAGGTATGGCAGTATTCCCAGTCCGGCCGGGTTCAGGGGATTCAGGGGGATGTGGACCTGAATATCAGCTTTGTGCCGCTGTGGGAGGAGCAGCCGGCGGAATGACTTTCAGGGGTGGTCAGCGCCGCACATACGGATTACGGACACGTAAAAGCGGCCTGTAAGGAAAGTGTCAGCGCTGCCACAAAACAGCAAATCCGGAAAAGCAGTCGCGTTGTACTGCAAATTTAACCGGTACGCAGTATAAATAACTTGTGGCCGCAGTGATTGTAAGTTATAATGGACAGGTGTATGGAAGTCATTTTATGTTTGATCGTGTATTTCTAAGTGGAGGTTACCAATGGGAGATGTCAGGAGACTTTTAAGGGAAATACTGCAGCCGGATGCGGAATTTACGCCGATTCCATTCTGGTTTTTCAATGATGCATTCGATGAAAAGAAGGTGAGGGCACAGCTGGAAGACTATGTGGAAAAAGGGGTGAACGGCCTGGTGCTGCATCCCAGGATCGGGGTGCCGGAGGACATGCCCTATCTGTCGGAAGCCTATTTTCAGGCGGTCAGATACATTGTCGGTACGGCGGCGGAGCTGGGAATGAAGATTGTGCTCTATGATGAGGGAATGTACCCTTCCGGTTCCGCCCACGGCATGGTGGTGGCGGAGAATCCGGCGTATGCGTCCAGGGGGATACTCCTGATGGAGGCCGAAGAGGCTGCCAGGAAACTGGCAGAGGAGGACGGCGCCCAGGTGATTGCAGCCTTTCCGGACGGCAGGAAGCTTGTGTACGGTTTTACGGGCGGTACTATCAGGGGGATTCACTTCGGGGAAGACGATGGCGAGCCGGGAGCGCCCAAAGCTGCCGATATCCTGAATCCGGATGCAGTGGAGCTGTTTATCCATCTGACCCATGACAGGTATTATGAGGAGCTGGCGGAGTATTTCGGCAGTACCGTAATTGCGTTTTTTACAGACGAACCCAGTGCGCTGGGGAGAAATGCGGAGCATTACAGGCCCTGGGTTCCCGGACTGGAGAAGGAGCTGGAAGCGGCAGGGGGCAGGGTGGAGGATCTGGCCCTTCTGTTTTCTGATACCGGCAGGAAGGTAGCAGGCAGAGAGGATATTGTGGAATTGGAAGAAAATCTCTCTGTGGAGATTTACCAGAGGCTGATAAAGGAGAAGCTGCGGGAGATTTTCTATGCAAGGCTCTCGGGCTGGTGTGAGAGACACGGCATATCCCTGATGGGGCATCCGGCGGAAAGCAACGATATAGAGGAGGAGCTGTACTTCCATATCCCCGGACAGGATCTGATCATGAGGCGGGTTGCCCCGGAGACCGGAGGCCTGCGGGAGTTTGACTCCGTCCAGGCGAAGCTGTCGGCGGATATCGCAAGGCACCTGGGCAGGCGCAGAAATGCCAATGAATGCTTTGGCGTGTGCTGCCGGGACGGAATACCCTGGTATATGACTGCCGGGGATATGAAATGGTATATTGACTGGCTGGGGATGCGGGGGGTGAACCTGTTTGTGCCCCATGCTTTCTATTACAGTGTGGAAGGGGCGCGTAAGGGAGAGCGTCCGCCCGATGTGGGACCCAACAATATCTGGTGGAAACATTACCGCCGATTTTCTGATTACATGAAGCGGCTGTCGTTCCTGATGACCGATTCGATAAACGGTGCGGAGATTGCGGTGCTCTGTGACAATAACCGGGTGCCCTGTGAGGAGATTGCCTGTCTGTATGAAAATCAAATTGAATTTAACTATCTCCCGGCGGCGCTTCTGGAGAAGGCCAGGGTAGAAGGCGGAAAGGTATGGACAGGCGGCTGCGGGTATACGGGCGTGGTGAACGTGCTTGGGAAGACATATGAAGAGCGGTTCCGGGAAAAACTGGGAGATTTATTGTGGGCAGTTCCGGTCAACGAAGCGGATGCGGTAAAAGAATTTACAGTTAAAATGCGGGATCCTGCCGGCAGCGGGAGTAAATCCGAAGGGCTGGCTGGTATGCCGGGAGACGAAGCGGCGGAAAGCATGGAAGAAGCGGGACAGACGGAAGAAAAGGAATCATGTGGGCCGGGCCCCCGGATGAAGGTCAGATTCAGCCGGCCATGCAGGACACTCCGCAAGGCGGTGCTGCGGAAATACGAAACGGATATGCTGCTTCTGGGCAATGAGGGAAGTGAGGCAGTCTGTGTCAACGTGACGGTTCCCGGCATGAAATCACCGCTGTATATTGATTTGTGGAGAGGAACATGCTATCAGGTGGAAGGTGCGGCGGAAACCTTTCCGGTGAGGCTTTGGCCCGGTGAGACGGTGCTGGTGACAGAGGGCGGGGCGTGTGCCGGCATGCCCGGGCAGATGCAGGCAGCCGGGGTTGAAGTCAAAGAGGATGGGAGCTTTGCAGAGTATCCGGACTGGACTGACAGATTTACCCTTCTGGAAAAAAGCGGCAATACCGCAGTCTGCAGCATGAATTATCCGGCGGAAAAGGACTCTGAGACAGTACGTTTTTCCGTCAGGGCGGAGGAAATGGTGGAATGTTACCGCAATGGCAGCTTTGTAGACGTGAGCTTCTGGGGACAGCATCGCTTTGAAGTGAGAGAACTGCGGAAAGGGGAAAATGAGATACGCCTGGTTATCACGGGAAATGCCGCGAATATTTATGAAAACGCGGGAATTGCTTTCGGGTTGGGAGTGAGTTAGGACACAGATATGCCGAAACAGGCGGCTGCCGATGTGAAGCAGCCGCCTGTTTCTATACTCGCGGGCGCATATATTTGCCAGGTGTTTGCAGATTCAATTATACTCCGCAATCTCATAAATCAATCGCTCGGAATCTTCCCATCCGAGACAGGGGTCCGTGATGGATTTGCCATAGATGCCACCGCCCACCTTCTGGCAGCCTTCCTCGATATAGCTTTCGATCATGACGCCTTTTACCAGCTTATGGATATCGGCATTCAGCTTGCGGCTGTGCATGACTTCCTTGGTGATGCGGATCTGCTGCTCGAACTGTTTGCCGGAATTGGAATGGTTGGCATCGATGACGCAGGCCGGGTTCAGCAAATCCATTTTGTCGTACATTTCCAGCAGACGGTTCAGATCCTCATAGTGATAATTGGGCACATTATTGCCGTGTTTATTGACGGCGCCCCGAAGAACGGTGTGCGTCAGGGCGTTTCCGGTAGTGTTCACTTCCCAGCCCCTGTAGATGAAGGAGTGAGGATGCTGGGCGGCATAGACGGAATTCAGCATGACGGACATATCGCCGCTCATGGGATTTTTCATACCGGCGGCTACATCAAAACCGCTGGCGGTCAGACGGTGCTGCTGATCCTCCACGGAGCGGGCGCCGATAGCCACGTAAGACAAAATATCAGAGATATATCTCCAGTTTTCCGGATAAAGCATCTCGTCCGCGGCGGTGAGGCCGGACTCTTCCACGGCGCGGATATGCATTTTCCGCATGGCAATCAGTCCGGCAAGAAAATCAGGCCTTTTTTCCGGGTCGGGCTGGTGGACGATACCCTTATACCCCTCGCCGGTGGTGCGGGGCTTATTGGTATAGATTCTGGGGATCAGGATCAGCCTGTCCTTCACTTTTTCATTTACTTTTGCCAGCCGGTTGATATAATCGCAGACGGAATCCTCGTTGTCCGCGGAGCAGGGACCGATAATCACCAGGAATTTATTGCTTTTGCCGGTAATGACATCGCCGATTTCCCTGTCGCGCTGCGCCTTCAGGGACACCAGCTTTTCCGGGAAAGGGTAGGACTCCCGGATTTGGGCAGGTGTGGGCAGTTTCTTTATAAATTCAAAACTCATACTCTTTTCTTTTCGCCGAAGCGATCCTTTCTGTGTGTATTTGCTTCCTTATTATAGTATATCGCGGCGCTTCCTGCAAGGAATT
Source organism: uncultured Acetatifactor sp. (assembly GCA_910585805.1). Taxonomy (GTDB): domain Bacteria; phylum Bacillota; class Clostridia; order Lachnospirales; family Lachnospiraceae; genus Acetatifactor. The sequence continues at coordinate 38,815 of CAJUFB010000022.1, read as the reverse complement.
TAGGGAAGATACTGAAAATCAATCAACCCTGGGAATCAGCTTGATTCCTCCATGAAACTTTGCTATGATTGATTCGTGATACTATCTGAAAAGGGGAAGATACAAATGATAATGGCAGACAGGGATGCATCGGAAAGCTTCGGCTCTTTCCTGAAGGAGCATCGGCTGAAATACGGGGTCACATTGGAGATATGGTTCTTGAGGAGATGGAGGGATATCTGGATGGATACAAGTCCATTGAGGATGTGGCGGCAGTGATCCAGAACCGGGTGGAGGTAATGCTGCAGGAGGAAAGGTGACGGATGGCACATATCTGAATTGAATTTTTCTCTTGCCCGGCAGCCGGATTTCGTATATACTGAGAATGAGGGTTGTTTCGCTGCCAGGGATTGCCCGCCCCGCATCCGCCGGCAGTAAGGGAGTGTCTGCAAACTACGTATCTTTGATGGCACCTTTTTTCAAAATAGTCTTTCCCCAAAAGGGGGAATATGATATACTAAGGAAGTGTCTACAAATAATCGCTATAAGGTTGCGGCAGTTTTTGTTGTATTTCCGGGTTTTTCCTAAACAGGCTGCAGCGGTTATTTTCCGACAGTTTCTAAGGGAAGCACAGATCCTGGGGAAAGCACAAATCCTGCGGACTGAAAGCAAAAAATGAATGTAAGGAGAGCATATGTCACCGAAAAACATGTCAGAAGATACTGCATCAGAAGACAAAACATCCCGGGAGGATGTAAGGGGGGTGGACATGGCGAAAGAGGAAAGTAAGCAGGCGGTACAGCTGAGAAGGGTGCGGCGGCTGAGAAGATGTAATATCAGGATGATGATTCTGTCTGTGGTTATACTGATGGTACTATGTGTGATGCTGATTGTCAGGGTCAGGACTCTGGACGGTACGGTTGCCAAACTGACGGCACAGGTGGACAGCCTGATGCGGCTGACGGCACAGCAGCGCGAAATGATGGATAAGATGACGGAGGAGACCCGGTCTGCCATGGGGGACAGTGCAGTCGTGGGGAGTCTGGAAAAGGAGACGGAGGACGATGAAGACGCAGAGTCCGGGGAGCCGGAAGAAGAGGAGCCGGAAGCAGCCCATAAGGTTTACCTGACCTTTGACGACGGACCCAGCGCCAACACGGAGAAAATACTGGCGATACTGGAGAAATACGATGTAAAGGCGACCTTTTTCGTGGTTGGGACAGCATGTGAGAATAACGAAGAGGCACTGAAGAAGATCGTGGAGGCGGGCCATACTCTGGGAATGCATTCCTGTACGCATAAATATTCCGAACTCTATGCTTCGGTGGAGAGTTTCGGGGCGGATTTAAAGAAGCAGCAGGATTACCTCTATGAGGTGACAGGGGTGAAGAGCAATGTATACAGATTCCCCGGAGGCAGCTCCAACAAGGTGAGCGACATTGCCATGAAGGAGTTTGCACAATATCTGGACAGCCAGGATGTGCGTTTTTTTGACTGGAATATTTCATCAGGGGACGGAGGAAGTTATCTGTTCCCCACAGAGACGATTATCGAGAACTGTACATCCAATATCAGCAAGTATGGCACTTCGGTGGTTCTCATGCATGATTCCGCGGGAAAAAGCACGACGCTGGAGGCGCTGCCCACGATTATAGAGAAAATACAGGCTATGGAGGATACCGTGATACTGCCCGTCACCGGAGGGACAGAACCGGTTCAGCACATACAGTGGCAGGACGGAGACTGAGACAGGCTGCGGACAGGGTTAAGGCCCTTTTCCATGTAATCCCGGGCATTGGAGGGAGAGCAGGATGAAGTTCAGGGATTGCCGGAGACATTTCCCAGGGAGCTGTCAGAGACGATTCCCTGATACAGGGAAAGCCGACGGCGCAGCAGAGAGCAGAAATGACAGGGCTGCGTCAGAATATCAATTAAAAAAGAAAGGATGTGGTGGCAACGCAGAGGATATTACTAAAATTGAGCGGTGAGGCGCTGGCCGGGGAGAAGAAGACTGGCTTTGACGAGGAAACGGTCAGGAAAGTTGCGTTACAGGTTGGTCAGTTGACGAAGAAAGGGATTCAGGTCGGCATTGTTATCGGCGGCGGCAATTTCTGGAGAGGAAGGACCAGCGAACACATTGACAGGGTGAAGGCGGATCAGATCGGCATGCTGGCTACGGTGATGAACTGTATCTATGTATCGGAGCAGTTCCGTTCCGTGGGGATGCAGACGGAAATCCTGACACCTTTTGAATGCTGTTCCTTTACAAAGCTTTTCTCCAAGGACAGGGCGGTGAAGTACCTGTCGGCGGGAAAAGTGGTGTTTTTTGCAGGCGGCACCGGGCATCCTTATTTTTCGACGGATACGGGCGTGGTGCTCCGCGCTGTTGAAGTGGAGGCGGATGTGATTCTGCTGGCAAAATCCATCGACGGCGTGTACGATGATGATCCCATGAAGAATCCCCAGGCGAAGAAATACGAGGAAGTGACCATCGACGAGGTCATTGAGAAGAATCTGCAGGTGGTGGATATGACCGCATCCATTCTTGCAAGGGACAATAAGATGCCCATGTGGGTGTTTGGTCTGAACGAAGAGAACAGCATCGTCAATACAGTGGACGGCAAATTTAACGGCACGAAGGTATCTGTGGCCGCAGACTGCAGCTGAGTTGGGGAGACGGCGGAAGCGGAATTTTTACAGCAGGGCTGGCATGACATTTTGAGCGCGGCTGTCAGGGGAAAGCGGATACAGCAGCGAAACAGAAGTCAAAGGAAACCGGCGGCGACAACAAATTGAAAAAGGAGAATAACAGTATGGACGCCAGACTACAGCAGTATGAAGACAGAATGAAGAAAGCCATTGATTTTCTGGAGGGAGATTACAATACTATCCGCGCGGGACGCGCGAATCCCCATGTATTGGACAAGATTCGGGTAGATTATTACGGGACCCCCACACCCATTCAGCAGATAGGCAATGTGACTGTGCCGGAACCGCGCATCATTCAGATCGCGCCCTGGGAGAAATCAATGCTGAAAACAGTGGAAAAGGCAATCCAGACTTCGGATCTCGGCATCAATCCCTCCAATGACGGCAGCGTGATTCGCCTGGTGTTCCCGGAGCTTACTGAGGAACGCAGAAAAGATCTGGCTAAAGAGGTCAGGAAAAAGGCGGAAGAAGGCAAAGTGGCCATCCGCAACATCCGCCGGGACGGCAATGATTATCTGAAGAAGCTGGGCAAGACCGAGGTTTCCGAGGACGAAATCAAGCAGATGGAGGACCAGCTGCAGAAGACCACCGACAAGTACATCAAAGAAGTTGACGGCCTGATGGAGAAGAAGACCACGGAGCTCATGACCGTTTAAACCGAAGCAGGCAGGAAGAACGCCGGGGAGCGGAGAGAATCTGCTCCCTTTCCGTTATGTGTCCGGAATCCGGTGCCGTGCCATGCATTGGTACTGGGCGGAGCAGATGGGGAACTGGAAAACAGCAGCCCCCATGAACTACCCCAGAGGAATAACGGACGCATGCTCCTGCGGCCGGGATTGCTCTGCGGGGAAAGGGTAGTGAATGGGGGCTTCGGAACTGGAATAGGAGGAGTAAAGTATGGGCGAAGAACTGAAAATGCCCCGGCATGTGGCAATCATTCTGGACGGAAACGGAAGATGGGCCAAGGCAAAGGGCATGCCCCGGAATTACGGACATGTACAGGGAGCGAAGACAGTAGAAACCATCTGCGAGGACGCGTACAAGATGGGGATTCAGTATCTGACGGTATACGCCTTTTCCACGGAGAACTGGAGCCGTCCCAAAGACGAGGTGGACGCCCTGATGAAGCTTCTGCGCAATTACATGAAGACCTGCCTGAAGACTGCGGAGAAAAACCGCATGTGTGTCAGGGTTCTGGGGGAGAAATCCCGTCTTGACGAGGATATCCGCACCAGGATCCAGGAGCTGGAGGAGGCGACAAAAAACAACGACGGCCTCCATTTTCAGATTGCCATCAATTACGGCGGCAGGGACGAGATTGTCAGGGCATCCAGGAAGCTTGCCCGGGCCGTGGCAGCCGGGGAACTGAGACCGGAAGACATTACGGAGGACACTGTGAGCAATCTGCTGGATACCGCCGGGATACCGGAGCCGGATCTGCTGATCCGCACCTGTAACGAACAGCGGCTGTCCAATTTCCTCCTGTGGCAGCTTGCCTACACGGAATTCTATATCACGCCTGTGGCCTGGCCGGATTTCACCAAAAAAGAATTGATAAAAGCCGTGGAAGCATATAATCATAGAGACAGGAAACTGGGCGGACTGAAAGCCGAATAAAATCAAAGCTAGCGAAGTGGCATCTGCCGGAAAACTTATGCCGGGGCCGGGAAACTTATGCCGGGAAAGGTACAGGAGGGACAGATGCGGAACTGGAATAGGAGGCACATACTATGTTTTGGACCAGATTGGCCAGCGGCATTGTACTGCTGATCATTGCCATCGGCGCCATCAGCCTGGGCGGAATCCCTCTGGCGGCATTATTATGGATAATTTCCGTGATCGGATTCAGGGAGTTGACCAAAGCTCTCAAATGCAATGCGGAAGGGGAGAGGATGAACGGGCTGGAGATTGTGGGAATGGCGGGAATTACCTGCTATTACCTGCTGGTATACTTTTCCGGAGCGCATACCTGGCTGTTGATGTGCATTGTGGGAGTGTTTTTGGCGGCTATGTTCGACTATGTGATCACTTTTCCGAAATATAATGCGTCTCAGGTCATGTCAGCGGTATTTTCCTTTTTGTACGCGCCGGTGCTATTGTCCTTCGTATATCAGACCCGCATGTGCGAACAGGGGATCTATATCGTGTGGATGATCCTGATCAGCTCCTGGGGATGCGATACCTGTGCTTATGCGGTGGGAAAGCTGATAGGAAAGAAGAAGGTTTTCCCGGTTTTAAGCCCTAAGAAATCGCTGGAGGGCTGCGTCGGCGGTGTGGCGGGAGCGGCGCTTCTGGGGTGGCTGTATGGATACTTCTTTGTGGAAAAGGCATTTCCGGATCAGCGTATCACCTGGATGATCGCATTGATCTGTGCTGTGGGAGCGGTTATGAGTATGGTGGGGGATCTGGCGGCCTCCGCAGTCAAGCGGAATATGGAGATCAAGGATTACGGAAAGCTGATTCCCGGACACGGGGGGATTATGGACAGATTCGACAGCGTGATCGTAACTGCGCCGATGACTTACTTCCTGACGATCCTGATCCTCTTGTAAGAAAAGAAATCAGCCAATCGGGAATCGATCTGCATAAAACGACGATAGAGGGAGTGGCATATGAAAAAGATAGCCGTTTTGGGTTCCACCGGTTCCATAGGTACCCAGACACTGGAGATTGTACGGAACAATCCCGACTTACAGGCAGTGGCTCTGGCGGCCGGAAGCAATGTGGATAAAATGGAGGAGCAGATTCGGGAGTTTCATCCTCTTGCGGTATGCATGTGGTCGGAGGAGGCTGCGGCAGATCTGCGTGCCAGAGTTTCCGACACGAATGTCAGAATTCTCTCCGGCATGGAAGGTTTGCTGGAAATTGCTGTTTTCCCCCAGAGTCAGGTATTGGTCACCGCCATTGTGGGAATGATTGGGATTAGGCCTACCATTGCCGCCATTGAGGCAGGAAAGGATATCGCTCTGGCAAATAAGGAGACACTGGTGACTGCGGGGCATATTATCATGCCGTTGGCAGAAAAGCATAATGTGGCTGTTTTGCCGGTTGACAGCGAACACAGTGCCATTTTTCAGTCATTAAACGGGGAGGCGGGAGGACGCAGCATAGAGAAGATTCTGCTGACGGCTTCGGGCGGTCCTTTCCGGGGCAGGAGCAGGCAGCAGCTGGAGCATATTCAGCCTGAGGATGCCCTGAAGCATCCCAACTGGACCATGGGGCGGAAGGTGACCATAGATTCTTCCACACTTGTCAATAAGGGGCTGGAAGTGATGGAAGCCAAATGGCTTTTTGGCGTGGAACTGGAGCAGATTCAGGTGGTGATTCATCCGCAGAGCATTGTCCATTCCGCCGTGCAGTTTGTGGACGGTGCCATTATTGCGCAGCTCGGCGTGCCGGATATGAAGCTTCCGATCCAGTATGCTCTCTTTTATCCCGACAGGAGGCCCATGGGAGGGAAGCGGGCGGATTTGTTTGAACTGGGGCAGCTTACCTTTGAAAAACCGGATACGGATACCTTTCAGGGTCTGGCGCTGGCATATCAGGCGGCCCGTATGGGGGGGAGCATGCCCACGGTTTATAATGCCGCAAATGAAATGGCAGTGAAATTGTTCCTGGAGCGCAGACTTTCGTTTCCGGGGATCACGGAATGCATTGGGGAGGCGATGGCCCGGCATCGAATCATTGAAGTGCCTGCCGTGGAGGAAATCCTGGAGACGGAGAAGCTGACTTATGAATATATTCTGAAAAAAGAACATATTTGTTGACGATTGTACGTAAAAGCGGGCATTTTGCGGCGCAGTACAGAATATGGCTGACAGGAATACTCGCGAATCTATAGCAGGAAGGACTGGAGCATTAGAGATGACCTTGATTTTGTTCATTATCATATTTGGAGTAGTGGTGATCGCTCACGAATTCGGACATTTTCTCCTGGCGAAGGCCAACGGCATCCATGTGGTGGAATTTGCGGTGGGAATGGGGCCTACACTCTGTTCCTTTCAGAAGAAAGGCACAAAATATTCCCTGAAGCTGTTTCCCATCGGCGGAGCCTGTATGTTTGAGGGCGAGGACGGCCTGCTGACAAAGGAGGGGGAGAGCAGCGAGGGTTCCTTTTTGAATGCGTCTGTCTGGGGAAGAATTTCCACGGTGGTGGCGGGACCGGTGTTTAACTTTATCCTGGCCTTTTTCATAGCTTTGATTATGGTGAGCATGACGGATTATGTGGCGATTCGTGACCCTGTTGCCACTGAGGTGGCAGAAGGAGGCGGAGCGGAAGCAGCCGGTTTGCAGGACGGAGACCGCATTATTTCCATCAATGGGGAGAAAATCTGTCTGTATCAGGAGATTTCCCTCTATATGCAGGCCAGTTACCGGGGCGGTGACCTGGAAGTGGTCTATGAGCGGGACGGAACTAAGTACACGACCACTTTGACACCTCAGTATGACGAGGCTTCCGGAATCTACCTGCTGGGCGTGATGAATGCCGATTTTGTGGAACCCAGGGGGATTGATACCCTGAAATATGCCTGGTATGAGATGCGTTATTCTGTGAAGGCCACCTACAAAAGCCTGGGTATGATCTTCCGCGGAAAGGTCAGCCGCCAGGATGTAGCCGGACCTGTGGGCATCGCCGTGAATGTGGTGGGCAAAACCTATGACGAGGCCAAAAACTATGGCTGGCAGAGTGTTTTCCTGAGTATGCTGAATATTACGCTGATGCTTTCGGTGAACCTGGGAATACTGAATCTCCTTCCGGTCCCGGCCCTGGACGGCGGAAGGCTGGTATTTCTGCTGGTGGAGGTCATCCGGGGCAAGCCGGTTCCGCCGGAGAAAGAGGGCATGGTCCATTTTGTGGGATTGATGTTTTTTATGGTGCTGATGGTATTTATCTTCTTTAATGATCTGTCTAATATTTTCATGAAATAGTGTTTTTGCACGCTTCGGTCAGTCCGGGTGGCTGGCCGGAGGGTTTACAGTCTGTTGCGATTCGTGTTTCCGTAAGTTTCGACGGAATATCAAAAATATTTCTACAGAATTCGGTTTATTACATGCAGATGAACAAAATCCGATATCGGGGAATGAAAATAGAATAAAGTAGTACCTGCAGGGGGGCGCAGGGCGGTTCCTGTGGGTGGGAGAGGATGTGCTGTAAAGGATGCGTAAAGGAAGGGAGGAACAAAAGAGGAAAGCGGATTCCCTGGGCAGGCTGATCCTGGGAAAGAAGGGGTATCACTGCGGCAGGCTGCTCGGAAAAGGCGCATTTTCCAGGGTTTACTATGTGGAAGGAAAGGATGACCTGGTCTGTGCCTGCAAAGTCAGTGAAAATGTGAAGCTGCTGGAACGGGAGGCCCGGGTCATGGCGGTGCTGGAGCATCCGCTGTTTCCAAAATACTTTGGATTCTGGCGGGAGGCCGGGCTGGGCTTCCTGCTCGGTGAATATGTGCCGGGCTGTACCATGGAAGAAATGCTGGCGCGGAGGGGACATTTTACAATGGGACAGACAATCCGTACGGGCCTGGCATTGGCGGAAGGACTGCAGTATCTGCATGAGAGGCCGGAACGTTTTCTGTTTCGGGATGTGAAGCCTTCCAATGTCATGATTCGGCAGGACGGGAGCGTGAAGCTGATTGATTTCGGCTGCGTGTGTTCCAGGAATGATCGGATATCTTCCCGGGCGGGAACGCCGGACTATGCGGCACCGGAACAGCTGGAAGGATACGGGGAGCTGACACCGTCCTGCGATGTGTACGGCCTGGGGAAGACGCTGGAGGCGATGCTTGGAGAAGGCGTACAATTCAGGCAGAACTGTCTTCTCGGGGGAAAATCAGCGCTGCGTCCTCAGAATTTCCGAAGGAGAAAACATTTGATGGGGCGGCAGGGCCGCATTGCGGAGAGTATGGCGGGAAGAAAGAAGAGAAAGCAGATTGTGCGGTTTCTGGATGCATGTACCAGAAGGGAGGCTGCGGAACGGATTCCGGATATGGAGCAGGCACGTCTGCTGCTTGGGCAGTTTGCTGGTAAAAAGGAACGGTAACAGGGGCAAAAAGGAAGCAGGAATATGTCTGAATGATATCAGCGATTTGTTATTCTGCTGTTCGTGTGAATGCAGAGTATATTGTTACCTGTAAAGTCAGACGTTTCAAACATGCTGAGATAACGGCTGCAGCGCCGGATGCTTTTGTAAAGATATAAAACAAAGTATAGAAAATCCCCGATTATGGTTGAAGAATTTGTATGAAGAGTTTATAATAAAAATGTCCGGACAAGCGGGAGAAGCGGCTGCGTATTTTTCCGGCCGTAGCGCTTTCGGACAATTTGGGAAAGATGCATATGAAGAGAGTGAAAAAAGGAGGAGAACAGGAGATGCGTTTTTTTATTGACACAGCAAAGGTAGAGGATATCAGGAAAGCAAATGACATGGGTGTCATCTGTGGTGTTACCACCAACCCGTCCCTGATTGCAAAGGAAGGCAGAGTATTCGAGGAAGTTATCGCGGAGATTGCTTCCATCGTTGACGGACCTATCAGCGGTGAGGTGAAGGCTACCACCACGGATGCAGAGGGCATGATCAAAGAGGGCAGGGAAATTGCCGGGATTCATCCCAATATGGTAGTAAAGATTCCCATGACAGCGGAAGGCTTAAAGGCCTGCAAGGCTCTTTCTGCTGAAGGTATCAAGGTAAATGTGACCCTGATTTTCACATCCAATCAGGCTCTGCTGGCAGCCCGTGCCGGTGCGGCATTCGTGTCACCTTTCCTGGGACGCCTGGACGATATCAGCCAGAGAGGCGTAGACCTGATCCGCGAGATTTCCGATATCTTTGCCATGACGGACCTTGATACCGAGATTATAGCTGCAAGTGTACGTAATCCCGTTCATGTAACCGACTGCGCACTGGCCGGAGCAGATATCGCGACTGTTCCTTACGGTGTCATTGAGCAGATGGTGAAGCACCCGCTGACCGATGCAGGGATTGCAAAATTCCAGGCTGACTACAGGGCTGTGTTCGGCGATTAAGGAAGTGGTCAAGACCAATTCTTTCGAAATCAGCTTCGGATTTTTACAGCATTACTTGTGACTGCCGATGAAAAAAGCCGCCTCACCGCTGACACGCAGGTCAGCGGCGGAGCGGCTTTCCGTTTCATTGCCTTATTTTATTTATCAGCAATTCTGCAGGTCAGATCTTATTTCATCTGCTCTTCCTGCTTTTTGATCATACGACGAACCATCTCGCCGCCGATGGAACCGGCTTCACGGGAAGTCAGATCACCGTTGTAACCTTCCTTCAGGTTTACGCCAAGCTCAGATGCAACCTCGGTCTTAAAACGATCCATTGCTGCCTTTGCTTCAGGTACCTCTACTCTGTTACTTCTGCTGTCGGACATTTATTTCACCTCCATTCTATCTGATGTTAATATCTATCTTCAAGATAAGTGCCGCATGCACCTATCCTGAAGATTCAGTTTAAGTGTTTGCTGCAACTTATCTTGGTCTTAGTATGACCCGCGGACAGGAAAATATGTTGGAAAGATTTAGGGAAAAATACAGTGGCTCAAATTTCTTTACAGAACTGTAAATATATGATATTGTAAAAAAGCATTCACTGGTCTGCACGACAATTCCGCATCATCGGATAGAAGTGTTCGCCGGAGAAACCGAAAATTTATAATAAGAGGAGATAATGAACATGTTGGAATTTATACCCACAAACGCAAATAATTGCCGTCTACAGAGTATAACGAGTGAACGCATTATTCCAGAGCTGAAAGCGGCAATTAAATGCGTTCACGAGTATAAGTATGACACGCAGCTGCTGATCGAGGGAAAGGATTTGGACGAAGATGTGATCAGCGATTATTTTACTGAGAATTTTAAGGGCGACTGCCTGTTGGCAGTGGGAGACGAGGAACTGATTAAGATTCATTTTCATACAAACGAGCCATGGAAAGTACTGGAGTACTGCGCGTCCCTGGGGGAAATCCATGATATTGTAGTGGAGGACATGGACAGGCAGGCAAGGGGCCTGAAAGGCTGAATGCATAATGAAAATCCGGACAATACAGAATGCCTGTTTGTTATATGCTTACAGCCGGCATGGTTTTATCAGGTTGTGAGTATAAAATATGTCCGGATTTTCTCACCCGGCATCAGAAACCGGAGGGATCGGCAGTGGTGCCGCCATATGCATAGGTGACGGGAAGGCAGACAAGCGGGGGCTTTACGGCCATATTTTCCTGCAGGAGCAGTTCGGTGCACATTTCTGCGATATCCGCCACCGGTTGGACAATGGTAGAGCATATGTAATCATGGGTGCCAGGATTACAGGTCCCGTCAAAACCGATTACCTGCACGTCTTCGGGAACTCTCTGATTCAGACGTCTGAGTACCTGCAGGATGTAATTGGCCAGGCCGTCTGTGACACAGAAGATACCTTCAAAGGTGAGTCTGCCGTTCTGAATATGCTCTTCCAGAAAAGTGTCGAATTCTTTATAAGAATCCCCGTCGTTAATGATTTTCATTTCATAAGTAAGGTTCCGGGACAGACAGCCGTTTTCGAAACCTGCTTTTCTTTTGTTGGGCTCATTGGTCAGGGAGGCGCCCGTGCGAAGAAATGCCACGTTTTTGCAGCCCAGGTTCGCCAGCTTTTCCGCAGCCAGCTGTCCTCCGGCAAAATTATCACTGGCAACACAGGGGGTATCAGGACCTATGGAACTCAACTCCGGGATACGTGGGCTGTCCGGTCTTCTGGCTTTTCCCCTGCGGGTTCCGACTATATTTCCGTACGCATGGGCGGACACGCAGTGGCGGTGCATGTATATCTTGCAGACGGCACCGAGATTGGATATTATCAGCAGAACCGTTTTAATGATGCCAATTTTCCCGGCGTGGGAGCGGGCGGCTCCTGGGCGGATATGGGAACCTATGTCATGGATCTGAGCGCTTATCCGGGCCAGGAGATGTACATTGTCCTTGCCGATGAGCAGGCTGAGGGCTGGGCGCACGCTTTCTTCGATGAGGTAGTCACCTATTACGAGACCGTGCCCGACTATGAAAACAATGCGGACGAGGTCCCGGACGGCGCTACAGCGGAGCCAGTGAAGATTTCCTGGCAGCTTGCCGAGAACAGCCTGTAAATCCAAGAACGGAACCTAAGAAAATGCTGCCCATGCCCTGATTCGGTATGGGCAGTTGTGAAATTGGAAACGGCATACGTGGAACTGGACAGGGTTGGAGATAGAGCTGGAGACAGAACTGGACAGAGCTGGAAATGGAACTGGAGACGGAACTGGAATAGGAGAGAGCGAAATGAAAAAGAGGAAAGCAATCGTAACGGCATTTATCCTGGCCTTTCTGCTAACGGCAGCGCTCACTGGCTGCGGGGATTCCCACAGCAAGGATCTGCTGATGTATCTGAAGCTCGATGAAGGAAGCGGGCTTGTAGTCAAGGATGCATCCGGAAATCTGCCCGATACGGAAATGACCTATGTCTTCGCCCATGCGGCATATATGGAGAATCAAGATCCCCAGTGGCGGGAGGAGGGCATCCGAAAGGGCTGCCTTCTGCTTGACGGAAGCAATACCTATATCAATTATAACAGGAAGGACATCACTGTGGAGGGGAGCGCCCTGACAGTCAGCGTCTGGATCGCGTCCAGGACATTCGAGTGGGACGATCCTTATGCGGCGGACAGTGGCACGGATCCCCCCACCGGCATCATAAGCCAGTCCGACAAGGCGAATAACAAGGGCTTTCTCCTGGGCTATGAGCGCTTCGGCAGGCTCACCTTCCAGGTCTCCTCTTTTTCACGGCAGGCAGCGATGCTTTCCGGGATTATGACGGGCTGATCTCCAATCAGAACATCGGCATGGCATATCCCGCGGATCTGACGGATCCTGAGCTTACGGAATGGATCGTCGTATTTACCGGCCCCAGCTGTATCGTGGATCCTGTGAGCGGAGACATCTATATGTTCAGCATGCCGATGCGTTCACTCGTTATACCGTGCAAACGGCAATTAATTACGTTTGTGGGTATATCTCATTCCCGAATAAGATACCGCAGATACTCCATGACGGTATCCAGCCTGGGAGAATTGGCGATGATTCCCAGGTAGACCGTGTCCTCGAATCCGGCCCGGCGGATCAGCGGTATCTGTGACAGGTCCAGCCCGAAGAGCGCCTCCCTGGTCACGGCGGAGTATTCGATGGAATCGTCCAGAGCCAGATCGTCGGCGTTATCCTCCAGAATGACCACATTGTTTGTCAGATTCTGCTTCAGAGCCTCGTGCAGGTCCGGGGCATGTTCGGAGAGGATGCTGTCCAGGTCATACAGATAGCCGTTCTGGGAAAAAGCGTCGAAAGCCTCCTGGTTCATCAGGACGACATCCATCTGTTTTGCCTCTATGGAGGCCAGAATCTTCATGCGGGACGCATAGGTGTACTCATGATAGGCGTTCAGCTCATCGTCTGTCAGGTAAAGCTCCGTGTACAGCTTCGACTCATATTTGGACATATCTGCTCCCAGGTATTCCGTGAAATCCTCTCCGAGCTGCCTGATCAGATCCTCGCCCGCCACCACATTCACCAGAGCGGCGTAAATGACCACATCCTTATGGGTAAAATGCCTGTGAATGCTATAACCGATAATATACAGGAAAAAACACAGTATGAGCAGGGGGAGTTTATAGTAAGCCAGAATATGGCCTATTTTCTTCCTGCCGTGAAGCTTGGTCAGATTCTCGTCCTTCAGAAGCAGGGACAGACGCTCTCCCATGGATTTGGGGGATTTTTTTAATGAAGATTGTTCCGCAGGTTTCATTCAGCTATCTCCTGTTACGCCGGCTTCAGGGGCCGCAGTGTCCATGGCCAGGCCGTGAGACGGATGCGTTCCCGTGATCGGTTCGCTATGATTCTAAGCGTGCCATCAGGTTTTGGATGCGCTATCTGGTTTCAAACGCATCCTGGGTTTCGGGTATCTTTTCCGCATCCGGGATTTCTTCGTCTGCCGACATGTCGTCTCCTTCCGGCTTCTGAGCCTTCTCCTCGCACATCAGCATGATATTGGACAGCAGATGGGAACACAGCAGGGCGCAGAGCCCTTCTCCGAATATGATGATCGGAGTAAAGACATTGATGATCACAAAGGCCATGACAAAGTATATGACGGCCATGGCAACCGTGCAGAGCAGGAACCGCATTCCCAGCATAATGGAATTGAGAAACATCGCTTTGACTGTGTTCTCGAATCTGGCCAGAAGCGGGAAAATGTACATCATCACGATGGCGTAGGCGGCCAGAGCCACCAGGAAAACCGCGGTTCCCACAGCCCAGAACGCGTTTTCGAACCGCATATGGTAAAATATGTATCCGTCCAGCGCCAGCACGATTCCCAGCGCCAGGAGAATCAGCCAGATGACAGTGGCTTTTTTGAAATTCTGCCTGAAAGCCCGGAAAAAGGATTTCGTCACGTTTCCTTCCTCGTCCTTTGCCATTTTCAGGGTTACATAAAACAGCGCGGTGGTGGATGCCCCTGCCGTTACAATGGGCAGACAGCAGAAGAACCACAGCACGTTCAGGTATGCGCTGTAGGCGATCCTGGTGAAAAAGATCATGACTTTTCCTTCCGGGTTCAATAAACTGTTCATATGCATTCTCCTTTGGTCGTTGCTTTTTATCAGTCTCCTGTAGATTCTCTGTAGATCAGGCTGGTCTCCGTGTGCAACGTGCGGAAGTTCAGGGACGGCTCCTTGATGCGGGACAGCAGCAGGTGCGTGGCCGAGAACCCCATGATCTGGCTGTGGATATGGACGGTGGTGAGGGAGGGCGTCACTACCTTTGACTCCGGCGAATCGTCAAAGCCGCAGAGCCAGATGTCTTCCGGCACGGACAGTCCCAGCTTTTTCAGCGCGGCCAGGGCGTCCAGGGCCACGAAGTCGTTGGCGCAGATGAAGACATCGGGCATGGAACTCAGCTTCCGGAAGGAATCCTCCAGATATTCTCTGTAATCAGCCGTGCTGGAAAGCCTGGTTCCCTCTTTGCAGCCGGTGATGCAGTATTCCTCCGATAAGGGCAGCCTCAGCAGATACATGGCATTGCGGTAGCCCATGTAACGCTCGAAGAAGGACTGGCAGTGCAGATACTTGCCGATAAAGCCGATGCGCTTTTTGCCGCGTTCGCTCATCTCCTTGACCATGCGGTATATGTTGGCTTTGTTTTCCATATAGAGACAGTCCGCCCGCAACGGCTCGTCCAGGCCTGCGACGGGAGAGTCCACGAACAGGATGGGCTTTCCCATGCTGCAGAGCATGGTGCTGTAAGCCTTGTCAAACATTTCCACACAGATGATCCCGGCAGTTCTTTCTATATTATAAGAAGGGGGAATCTTCAGGGCGGCCACTTCCTCCTCGCGGATCCTGTGCATGGTAAAGCTGTAGCCCAGCAGGGAAAGTTCCCGCTGCAGTTTATCCAGCATAGTGGATGCAAAGTGGGAATTATCGACGAGACTGGCCGAAAACATGGCGATTTCATTCGCGGTTGATAGAGTTTCCGTTTTTCTGTCGTTCAATCCGGCAATGGTTACATAGGAAAACTGCTTGTATCCCATGTCCATGGCCTTCTGAAGGACTTTTTCCCTGGTGGATTCCGCCAGAAGCCCTGTGTTGTTGATTGCTTTGGAGACTGTGTTCCGGGACAGCCCCAGCGCGTCTGCGATATCCTGGATCGTAATTCGTTCTGCCATACCTGTAACTCCGTTTTTACTGATAAGTTTGAAACAATAATTCTCTGTTTTTTATTATAATGCACATATTTAAAAGTGTCAAACGTAAAAAGGTAAAAGAAACAACAATTTTTCTGGTCATCTTGTCAAAAAACAGGATTCAGAGCCGGATTTGAGACAAAAGATGGGCAAAGTGAGCATAATCATAAAGAAAGAGTAGTCAAATGTAAAATATACATAAAAAAATTTGTGTAAAATGTAAAAAGGTATTGACTAACTGTAAAATGCGTGGTACATTATGATTACAAAAAAACAAACGGAATTTTACGAATGCACAATCAAGGCATGGTGAGGAGGGGCGCGAACGAATGCGGAAGTGCAGTTTGTAAATTTATAACAGAATACAGTATTTAAGGAAAGGAGACATCTTAATGAAAACAAGTACTAAAACGTCTTCACCCAAGGGCGCCTTTTCCGCGGGGAAAGACAAAGAAGGAAAAGGGCTGCATAATTCGCTTGTCTATGTGCGCCAGCATTGGCAGCTGTATGTATTTTTCATGCTTCCGGCATTGGCGCTGACGATTATCTTCCGGTATATCCCCATGGGCGGCATCCTGATTGCCTTTGAGGATTATAACGCGATAAAGGGATTCCTGGGCAGCCCGTTCGTGGGGTTTAAGCATTTCCAGAGATTCCTGTCGTCGCCCGATTTTATGACGTATCTGGTCAACACCCTGAAGCTGAGTATCTATGGACTGCTTTGGGGCTTCCCGATACCGATTTTGCTGGCCTTCCTTCTGAACCGGGTGCAGAGCTCCAAAATCAAGCAGAAGATTCAGCTGGTGCTCTATATGCCAAACTTTATTTCGGTTATCGTTCTCTGTGGTATCGTAAAGATCCTCTTATCCGTTACCGGACCTTTGAACCTGATGCTGGGTACATCCACTGACTTCATGACCATGCCAGAGGCATTCCGCACCATCTACATCGCCAGCGGTATCTGGCAGGGCGCAGGCTGGGGCTCCATTATGTACACGGCGGCTCTCTCCAATGCCAGCGCGGAACTGAAGGAGGCGGCAGTCATCGACGGCGCGAATATCTTCCAGCAGATCAAGGCGGTGGAATGGCCGGCCATCAAGGACGTGGTTATCATCCAGTTCATCATGTCGGCAGGTAATATCATGAGCGTGGGATTTGAGAAAGCTTACGCTCTGCAGACCGACCTGAACATGAAGACGTCCGAAATTATTTCCACTTATGTGTACAAGAAAGGTCTCCTGGACGGTGATTACGGTTTCTCGACGGCGGTTGGACTGTTCAATACGGTCATCAATCTGATCCTGCTGGTCACGGTGAATAAGATTGTGGCAAGGATGAATGAAGGCAAAGGACTGTAGAGGAGGTATAAATCGTATGAAGAAAAAATTTCGCAGATATTCCGTACAGGATAAAGCGCTGCTGCTGACGGGTTACATACTTCTGGGACTGTTCGTAGTGGCAATCATCATCCCCATGATTTACATTGTGGTGGCGTCCTTCATGGATCCCATCACCCTGCAGAACAAGGGTATCACCTTCGATTTCAGCAAGTGGACCACAACGGCTTATGAGCGCGTGTTCAGCAATAAGCAGATCTGGGTTGGTTTCAGGAACGCAGTGGTTTACTCCGTGAGCTTCACGGCGCTGTCCGTTTTCATTACCCTGTTGGCGGCATATCCCATGTCCAGGACGGATTTCAGGGGCAGAGGAATTTTTAACGTGATTTTTATCATCACCATGTTCTTCGGCGGCGGACTGATCCCTACATACCTGTTGATCAAGAGCATGGGAATGATAGATACCATATGGGCCATCATTGTTCCCGGCGCGTTCAGTGTCTGGAACATGATTATCGCCAGGACCTACTATCAGGGCATCCCCACGGAGCTGAGAGAAGCGGCTGACGTGGACGGAGCGAATGAGATGACATTCTACTTCATGATTCTACTCCCGGTATGTATGCCGATCATCGCCGTGCTGTGCCTGTGGTCCTTCGTAGGTATGTGGAACAGCTACTTTGACGCATTGATTTATCTGGACAGCGAATCAAAAAAGCCCCTGCAGGTGGTGCTGCGCTCCATCCTGATCCAGAACAAGCCAGAGTCCGGCATGATCTCGGATATGCAGAGCACCGCCGCCCGCGCACAGCTGGCAGAGCTTTTGAAATATGCCACCATTATCATTTCCAGCTTACCCCTTCTGGTTATGTATCCTTTCTTCCAGAAATATTTCGACGCCGGAATTATGGTGGGATCCGTAAAGGGTTAAATGTGTAAAGAAATTCTAAGCGGCCAAAGGACGCCCGCTAAGAATTTCTAAGTTACACATAGAAGAATGCACAAAGAGCGTGCATTCTTCCAAGCGCGGTTTTTGGCGCTTTGCTTGCACCAGTTCATGGATTGTATGCGCCGCAGGAGACGGCGTGACGGGAATTGTGCAGATGCAATGTGAAAATGAAAGACATATATAAAAACATATATAAAAGGAGGAGACTATGAAAAACAAAGTATGGAAACGCATTACTACCGCATCGTTAGCGGCAGCCATGGTATTTTCACTGACCGCATGCGGCGGGCCCAAAGTGGAGCTGAACGACGGTACCTTTAAGCCCATGGACGCAAGCGAGCTTGTATTCCCCCAGTCGGAGAAGGTGACTCTGACAGGCCTGATCAACTATCCGGCCAACACTACAGAACCCAAAGACCGTACCATTTTCAAACGCCTGGAAGAGCAGACCAACGTACATATCGAGTGGAACGCCATCACCAACAGCGAGTGGGGCGACAAGATCCAGACCCTTATGACAGATGTGAACTCCCTGCCTGATTTTATCTTTACGGCGGGATTCGGCGAGGCTGACCTGCTCCGCTTCGGCCAGGGCGGCACCATCATCCCTCTGGAGGAGTACATTGACAACTATATGCCGAACCTGAAGAGTGTATTTGACAAATTCCCCGAGTACAGGAAGATGACCACGGCTTCCGACGGACATATCTACTCCCTTCCCTGGATCGAGCAGCTGGGCGCTAACAAGACTGCCATCCAGGTCATCGACAATATGCCCTTCATCAACAAGAAGTGGCTTGATTTTCTGAAACTGGAGGTTCCTCAGACCGTTGAGGAATTCGAGGCGGTGTTGATTGCATTCCGTGACCACGCATCTGAGCTGCAGGCGGAGTTCGGGATTGAAGGAAGCATCATCCCCATGTCCTGCATCGTAAATGACGGCGGACAGGATCCCGGCGTTCTGTTCAATTCCTTCGGCGAGGGCTATGGCGATCCCGACAAGTGGAGACATATCGTTGTAACCGATGACAAGAAAGTTGTCTGCAATGCTACTTCGGAAGGCTGGAAAGAGGGTATCGCATGGTTGCATTCCCTGTATGAGCAGGAGCTGATTGATCCTGAGTCCTTCACCCATGACTGGTCCACCTATGTGGCAAAGGGCAAATCTCATCGTTATGGCGTGTTTTTCAGCTGGGATCCGGCGAACATTGACAATCTGGAAGACTATGTTCCCCTGCCTCCTCTGGAGAAAGACGGCAAGAGAGTACTCACTCCCTGCAACGGTTCCTATACCAGCGGTTATGACCGCGGACGCGCCGTGGTGACGGCAACCGCACAGCAGCCTGCCCTGGTATGCGCATGGCTTGATCAGATGTACGCTCCCATCCAGTCCCCTCAGAACAACTGGGGTACCTACGGTGAGGATGATGATTTCGACATTTTCGAAATGAGTACCAATGCAAACGGCGGGGAAATGCTGAAGCATGCTCCTCTGGGAGACGCTTCCCCTGTTGAAGTGCGAGAGGCAGAGGCTGTAGGCGGACCTCTTGCGGTTCTGGATGAGTACTACGGCGAATATGTGACTTGTCCTGACGACGCGCAGTATCGTCTGGACTGGATCGAAGAATACTATACACCTTACATTGAGGCGGAATATGTATATCCTCCCATCTTCATGAACAAGGAAGATATCGAGGAACTGTCCAATATCATGGCGGATATCGGTAAGAATATCAATGCCAAGAAGGCAGAGTGGATCCGCGACGGCTTTACGGACGCAGACTGGGAAGCTTATAAAGAAATGCTCCAGGGCTACAAGCTTGACCGGTATCTGGAAATCTTCCAGCAGTATCTTGACGATTACTATAAATAAAGTTATACTGCAGAAGAATGGATTATGAGAAAGAAAGCAGGAATTAAGTTCAAGTAAGGCGAGGCGGCCGTTCAGCTCTCTGCAAGAGAGTGACTGGATGGCCGTCTTTGGCAAAATATAGAACAGGAGTATGGAGAATATGATGACAAGCCAGACATTGAGGGAAGCGCGCAAGTACGAGGAGACTTTCGAGAAGATGATAGCCGAAGAGGAAAGGCCTGCGTTCCATCTGTCCACACGCACCGGATGGATGAATGATCCCAACGGTTTTTCCTGGTATCAGGGGAAATACCATATGTTTTACCAATACAATCCGTATGACTCCTATTGGGGACCCATGCACTGGGGGCATGCGGTGAGCGAGGACCTGCTGCACTGGGAATACCTTCCGGCCGCGCTGGCTCCGGATGAGATTTATGACCGGGACGGCTGTTTCTCGGGCAGCGCCGTTGAGCTTCCTGACGGACGGCAGCTGCTCATGTATACCGGGGTGGTCAGGGAACGCCAGCCAAATGGGGGCCATACGGAGGTCCAGACCCAGTGCCTGGCCGTAGGGGACGGGATGGACTATGAGAAGTATGAGAACAATCCGGTTCTGGATGAGAAGGATCTGCCGGAGGGGGCCAGCAGGAACGATTTCCGGGATCCCAAGATGTGGAAGGAAGAGGACGGAACCTACTGCTGCGTGATCGGCAGCAGGCCGGCGGACGGTAGCGGCCAGATCCTGCTCTATACCAGTCAGGACGGTTTCCGCTGGGAGTTCAAGAGCATATTGGCGGCCAATGATGACCGCATCGGCAAGATGTGGGAGTGCCCTGACTTCTTCCCGCTAGACGGAAAGTGGGTCATCCTAACCAGCCCTCAGGACATGCTGTCCCGGGGATTCGAGTACCACAACGGAAACGGTACCCTCTGCCTGATCGGCGATTATGATAAAGAGACGGGGAAATTCATCGAGGAGCGGGACCAGTCTATTGACTACGGGATCGACTTCTATGCGCCCCAGACAGTGCTCACGCCGGACGGAAGGCGGGTGATGATCGGATGGATGCAGAACTGGGATACCTGCAACCACAGGAGAAAGTCAGAGGAAGCATGGTTCGGCCAGATGAGCCTGCCCAGGGAGATTTCCATCCAAAACGGCAGGCTTTATCAGAAGCCCATCCGGGAGCTGGAGAACATGAGGGCCAATAAGGTTGTCTACAAGGATCTTACCGTCTCGGGGAATGTCTATCCGGAGGGCCTTAAGGGGCGCAGGGTGGACATGGAGGTTGTGGTACGTCCGGTGGAGGGCTGTGACATGTATCGGAAATTCGCGGTCCGTTTCGCTCAGAATGACCTGTACCAGACCTCCTTCAGCTACAGACCCGGGGAGGCCGTGCTCAAGGTGGACAGGAAATTCTCCGGTTCCCGGAGGGCCATCATTCATCAGAGGCGCAGCAAGGTAGAACTGAAGGATGGCGTGCTGAAGCTGAGGATCATTCTGGACCGTTTCAGCGTGGAAGCCTTTATAAACGATGGGGAGCAGGTCATGACCGCTGTCCTGTACACGGATCAGGAAGCGGATGGAATCCACTTCTCCGTAGACGGAACTGTGAGCATAGACGTGGTAAAGTACGATCTCATATAGAACAGGTTTATGGGAGGCGGATGAGATGTGGAAAACAGGCTGCATTTTGCGGCCTGTTTTTCCGTATTTTAGAAAATGAAGTTATCGGAGGGCCGTTCAAATCCTGGCTTTTACCGAAAGAAATCGTAGCAGTTATTTTCCGGCAATTTCTAAGTGATTTCCCGGGTTGTTCCCCCGCAAACATAAGAGACAGGAAGACAGTAGAGCTGCGGCCTGGCGGGGGAGGCCTCCTGAAACAGCAGATCCACACACAGCTGAGCCATCTCCTGTACGGGCTGGACGATGGTGGAGCAGAGATAGTCGAAGTCCCCAAGCTGCCGGATTCCGTCAAAACCGATCACCTGCACATCTTCTGGAACACGTATATTCATCTTTTTTAATACGTTTATTACATAGCGGGCAATCTTGTCTGTCACGCAGAAAATACCGTCAAAAGACAGTTTTCCGTCGATTTTGTGTTCCGTCAGAAATGCGTCGAATTTATCATAGGACTCTTCATCCCCCAGAATCAGCATTTCATATTTTAACTTTCTGGAGAGACATCCGTTCTCGAACCCGGCCTTGCGTTTGTTGGGTTCGTTGGCAAGGGAAGAACCCGTGCGGAGAAACGCCACTCTGCGGCAGCCCAGGTCAGCCAGCTTTTCCGCAGCCAGCTGTCCGCCCATGAAATTGTCGCATGCCACGCAGGGGATGCCGGAGCCCATGGAGCGGTCGATGGACACAAAGGGAATGCTTTCCGGAACGGCAAGGGCCGGATTGCAGGTCAGGCCGATGATACCGTCCACCTTATTGTTCTGGAGCATGGTGACATATTCCTGTTCCTGGGCGGCATTGAAATCTGTGGTGCACAGCAGCATTCTGTACTGCCTCGCCTGCAGGGCACGGTTGATATGGTGGGTGAGAACAGAGAAAAAGGGATCCCACAGATTCGGTATCAGCAGGGCTATGGTACCGGTTTTGCCGGCTTTCAGGCCCTGTGCATAACTGTTGACATGGTAATTGAGTTTGCGGATAGCTTCCTCTACTTTTGTCTTATAAATTTCTCCCACGGGCAGGCCGTTGACGACCTTTGAGACAGTGCCCAGTGATACGCCGGCTTCTGAGGCCACATCCTTCATGGTGGGGATGGCGTTTGATTTTTTCATAGGTATTTGACCGGGAGAAGGCTGACGGCGTTATCTGCATCGAAGTGCTCGATTATGATTATTGCGCTATGCTCTGCGGCCTGCGGATTCCCCTTCTCTTTGTGGATTCTCCGGTGACGGCCATGGGGGAGCCATTGAAGGCGGATTTTATCTATCCGGATAACCAGTCCAATGCTTACGTCTTTATCCGGGAGATGGCGCGGCGGGGGAAGACGCGCATCGGCTTTATCGGGGAGTATATGCATTGCCAGTCTTTTTTTGAACGGTATATGAGCTACCGCAATGCCATGTATCTGACGGGACTGCCCTGTAGAGAGGAGTACTGTATCACCGGCAATAAGGAAGGCGTCGCGGCGCCGACCTCAGAGGAATATCAGGAGTATCTGGAGGAAGCTTTCTCGAAACTGAAATCCCTGCCGGAAGTCTTTGTCTGTGCAAATGACTATGTGGTATTTGACACGCTGAAGGTGTTTAAGAAGCTGGGCATTTCTGTTCCGGCAGACGTCTGGCTCTGCGGCTTTGACGATGCCATGGAAGCCCAGATTATCACGCCGTCCCTCACCACCGTCCATATCCACAGCAGCATTATGGGACATTCCGCGGCATATCTGCTGGTTTCCAGAATCCGGGAGCCGCAGCTGCAGTTCCGCATGGTTTACGGGCAGACAAGCCTGATTTACAGGGAGTCCACCGGGGACTGAAGAAAAAGGTTACTGCTCACGGCGAAAACGCCTCGCGGCGGCACTGAGTGAGCAGTAACAGAAGTGGCTTCTTTTTTAGATCGGCGGAGTCTCTGACTTGTTAATTCAGACAGGGAATGGTAAAATAGGGAAAGGGGGAGTACAGAAGAAACAGGGGGAATTTCATGGTTTACAGAACGGACAGGGAGGCTTTCGGAGCATATATAAGCACCCTGCGGGAGAAAAGGGAATATCCACTGGAGCAGGTCTGCGAGGGACTGTGCACGGCGCAGAGGCTGTTTCAGCTGGAGACAGGGAAGCAGTCTGCAGGCAAGCTGCTGCAGGATGCTATTCTGGAGAGACTGGGGGTGGGAGCGGAAGATTACGAGCACTATCTGCATTACAGGGAGTATGACCAGTGGGAGATGCGGCAGCGGATTCTGTACCGGATATCCTGCGGGAGGGCGGCCTGGGCAAAGGAGTTGCTGGCGGAATACTGCAGCCTGTACGGAGGAGACTGTAAAGTCTGCAAAGCGGTGGGGGACCGCCTTGAAAGGCAGTTCTATCTCAGCATGTGGGCACAGATCAGGTGCATGGAAGGGGCAGAGGAAGCAGAGATGCGTGCCGTTCTGGAAGAGGCGGTGCGGCTCACCGTGCCCGGGCTGTGGGCGAAGCCGCTTCAGGGAAGGGTGCTGTCCCTGAAGGAGTGGAACCTGATACTGGAAGCGGAGAAATACAGGGAAGGCGGCGGGGAGGAAAGCCATTACCGGGAGATTCTGGCCTGCCTGGAGGCTGCCGTCATGGATACTGTCGGCATGGCAAAGATTTATCCCAAGGCAGTCTGTTTGTTGTGCGGATGCATCAGGCAGAAAGACGAGGCTGAGGAAACTGAGCTTTTTGATTATTGCAATCGTGCCGTGGAGATTTTGCGGAACGCCTCCAGGATGTACTATCTATGGGAACTTCTGGATTTGCGGGAGCAGTATCTGGAGCGCAGGACGGGGAACAGCCCGGAGGAGAGATTGCGGAATGGGGACCGTGCGGGGGAAAACAGTTGTTCCGAAAATACGGATTTTGCAGGAATACATGCTG
The DNA here is from genome assembly GCA_910585805.1 of uncultured Acetatifactor sp. Taxonomy (GTDB): domain Bacteria; phylum Bacillota; class Clostridia; order Lachnospirales; family Lachnospiraceae; genus Acetatifactor. Next base: position 14,661 of record CAJUFB010000022.1, on the reverse strand, counting down.
AAAATGCAGAATGGAAGAGAGCATTGGAAGACGTATATGCGGATTACGGAATACAGAAGGAGACTTTTCATTATTGTTACCTCTACCTGGAGAAAGGGGTGTCCTGCATTGGCGATGTGATCCGGGTACGGCGCAGGATGCTGGGTATAAGGGCAGAGGAATTGTGCCGGGGAATCTGTGATATCAAAACCCTGCGGCGGCTGGAAAACCGAAAGCGGGCGACCCAGAGGGCCATTGTGGAGCAATTGTTTGAACGTCTGGGCCTGCCGGGGGAGATGACCAGGACGGAACTGGTCACGGACAGCCCGGAGGCCAGACAGATGATGGAGATGCTGCGGCATTATGAAAACGAGCACGAGACAGAGAAAGCAGAGACGCTTCTTTCCGGGATCAAGAGACTGGTAACAACGGAAATACGGTGTAATCAACAGGCTTTGATGCGGAAGGAGATAAATCTGCGGAAAGACCGGGGAGAAATTACCGGGGAGGAATGCTACAGGCAGACCCACGTTGCATTAGAGCTGACATTGCCGTTTGAAGCCTTCCTGCGGGAAGGTGAAAAGTATCTGACACATGAAGAACAGGCATGTATTCAAAATATGATGCAGGTGATGGACCGAGAAGCCAGCGAATTTAAACTCTGCATGAAACGCTTTGAAGAGATGTACCATCCTGTAGCGGAGGGGGAGTTGTTGGGAACAGTGAGCGGGATCTACGGGCTTATTATGGGATATATCGCAAGTGAACTGGGAAATAGCGGAGAACTTGACCAGGCGGATTGGTATAGTGGAATTCTGCTTAGAGAGGAATTGCGTTCCCGCCGCCTGGGTGCGCTGGCTGCGAGCCTGTATGACCGCTGGTGGAACTATGCGGAACGGAAACGCAAAGGAATAACCACAGGCAGGATATTGGATAGAGATAAAGAACTTGCAAAATGTATCCTGCTCAGCAATTTGGCACATCAAAAATATTATGAATCCATTTACCAGGAAAAGCTAGAGCAGGAAAGGAACGTAGAGAACCGGGATTAATCTCTTTTATCGACTTGGGGAGGCAGATCGTTCATAGGAGCAATCCCCGGTTCTTTTCCGGACTCCCATTCTCCGTCCTTATCCGGAATCTCCACGGTAACGCCGGGTTTATCGCCATTATTGTTTCCTCCCGGTGCAGGAGTCCCGGCAAAGGGCAGTCCGGTAAGGATTGCAGCGCATAACATCAGGGCAGCAGTGGAATGTAGCATGTGTTTTACAAGTTGTTTTTTCATGTGTGAATTCCTCCTTTTACAGGCAAAAGTTGATTGTGAGGAGAGCCATATTCGGGATATCTTTTTCTTTTGTAAAGTAAGGTATATCTATCTGTTCCGGATATGACTCTCTTGTTCTTATTATATATTGGCTGTATCTGTAAAACAAGGGACAGAGTGCTTTAAATTTTCAAGTACTCTGTCCCTTTACAGGGATGCGGGCGGATGGTATTATAAATACAACAGGCCTGTAATAACATAATGAAACGAGGAGAATGTATAATGAAGAAGAGAATGGCATGTTTATTTGTCGGTTTTGCATTGGCATTAATTGTGTTTGCTCCCGCGTCGGAGTTGCGGGTTGAAGCCGCCGCGAAATCTGCAAATACAACTGAAACGAGATATATCAGGGGAGATGGTGTCCGCTTGAGGAAAGAAGGATGGACCGGCGGCACAGTCCTGGAACTTATGTATGACGGAGAGCAAATCAAATATTATCCGTATGTTTTTGGAAGCGACCCGGAATATAATTATATGCAAAGAAATCAGACTGGTACATATGGTTATGTAGACCATCACTATACAAGAATGACGAAATGAAGGTAAAGTAAAGAGACGAGGGGCTGCGATTGTGGCCCCTCTTTTCAGGAGGGCGATTATGAAAAAGAAAAGGATTGTAAATTTAGCGCTGGCTTTTGCGGCAGCGTATTTTTTAACCGGCTGCGGAAATCCCGGGCCGGAAGTGGGGACGGTACAGGATGCCGGGCCTGGGGAGGAAACAGTACAGAACGCCGGGGCGGGAGAGGAAACAGTACAGAATCCCGGGTCCGGGGAGGAGGCGGTCCAGAATCCCACATCCGGGGAGGAAGCCCCGGCTCCGGATTCTTCCGACGGGGAAATGGGTTCTGACAGAGAAGCGGGCTTCGGCGGAGAGGCAGAGGGAGAAATGCCGTTTGCGGCAGGCACGGAGGTATCCGACCAAAAGGTAACCGTTTCCTACACCGGGGAGCCCTTTCAAAAGTCTGTATTTGCCGTGGGAAGTGAAACACTCTATATCTGTGGCAAGAAGGAGGACGGGAATTACTTTCTTGGATACATGGGGAAGGAAGAGGATGTTTTCCGGGAAATGGATGCGGAACTGAAAGAAGGGATGAGCGTCTTAAATATGGCCGGGGACAGGCAGGGGCGCTGCCATATTCTGTGGATGAGCGTGGAGAAGGTGCAGATAGACAATCAGGAGCTGAACAGCCTTACCTTTGAAAGCAGCATTATTACGGTTGTGGACAGCCAGGGGAAGGTGGAAAAAGAAATCGATATATCCGATGTTTTCGCCGGGGAGCAGCGGAGGCCCTTCTGCTTTGCCGTGGACGATGCCGGAAATTATTACCTTGAGAAGGAGAACAAGCTGGTCAGGATTCTCCCGGATGGGAGGCATGGGGAAGAATTTGCCAGTGAAGGCTGGATAGACGGCATCGGAACCGGAAAGTCAGGGAGTGTTTACTGTACCGTGGAAAAAGAGGACGGAACCATAGCATTGGAAAAGCTGGAAGAGGATGGCATCCGCCCCTGGATGGAGGGATTGCCGGAGTCGAATGCGATTTATGCGGGCATCTACCCGGGGACGGATTCGGAATTGCTGCTGATCAATAAGGAAAGCGGCATTTTTGCGGTTTATGACGGCGGCAGCATCGAAACCAGGGTATCCAGGACGGAACTGCCGGTGACGGGAGAAGCGATGGGTGGCTATGGCATCCTTGCGGACGGCAGGGCATGTATCCTGAGCCAGGAGCCGGAAAAAACAGTCTTCTACTATATTCCGGCAGGAAAATAGTGGGGTGTGCGGGGGAGACGCGGAACGATAAAACAGCGTCTGCCCCGCACAGCGCCCCAGAGGATTTACGGACGCATTGTTTTAGCGGCCGGAAATTCTCTGCCCATGCCTGGGTGGTGTGCGGGGCAGATACGGAACTATAATAGGAGGCGGAAAGACATGAAGAGGACACTGCTGGCACTTTTGATACTGGTGACGGCGCTGGCCGCCTGCGGCAGGGACGGGGAGGGGCAGGAAGAAGGGCAGGCGGAGGTTCTGGTTCTGGCGGCCTTTGACCAGAGCTCCTATCTGCGCAGGCAGGTGGAACTGTACAATCAGTCCCAGGATGACTTTCAAATTGAAATACAACAATACGAAAGGTCTGAGATACCGGAGGAAGACGGCGTGCTCCGGCTGCAGCGGGAAATCGTGTCGGGAAACGGGCCGGACCTGATTGATTTCGGAAACGGGTACACCACCAGCGATATTGTGGGGAAATATACGGAGGATTTGTACGCTTATCTGGGGGAGGAGGGCAGGAAGGCCTGTTTTGACAATATCCTGACAGCGTTTTCCTATCAGGAGGGCCTGTATGCCGTCCCCCTGGGTTTTCTGCTGAAAAGCTTCGCGGGAAGGACGGAGAACCTGGGAGGCAGGAGCAGCTGGACCATCGGGGAGATGATGGAATGCTTCCAAGGGCAGGAAAAGGAGCGGCTGCTGTACCCGGGAGCCTTCAAACTGGATGTATTCTCCACGATTCTCACCGGCAGCATGGAATATTACATAGACTGGGAGACCGGGGAATGTACCTTTGACGGGGAGGAATTCCGGGCGGTGCTGGAATTCTGCAACGGCTTTTCCGACCGCCTGGACATGGAGCCGGATTTTTCCATAAAGAAGGCCTTTCTGGAGGACGAGGCGCTGCTGCTGCCTGTGAGGATAGGCACCGTCTACGATATCTGCGAGGAGGAGCTGATTTTTGACGGGCATGAGGTTACCTTTATCGGGTTTCCGGCGGCGGGAGGCAGCGGGACCATGATAGAATCCTGCGGTCCGGTGCTGGCGGTCAGCAGCGGCAGCAGGCATAAGGAGGCCGCATGGGAATTTATCCGCAGGTGCCTGGACGGGCCGGCCCAGAGAGAACTGCTCTCCGGCTTTCCGGTGTGCCGCAGTGTCCTGGAGGAGCGGCTTGAAGACGCCATGGAGACGGAGTATGGGATGGATGAAAACGGTATGGAGCATCCGGTTGTGAAGCACCAGGTACTTTTTGAGGGGGAGGAGCCGGTGGATATTTACAGCATCACCCGGGAGCAGGCGGACCGGCTGCTTGCATTGCTGGAGGGCGCCCGGCAATGCAGCCAGACGGACCGTAAAATCTACCGGATTTTCCTGGATGAGGCGGGAGGTTATTTCAGCGGGGACAAGAGCCTGGAGGAAACGGCGGACGTCATCCAGGCAAGAGTGTCCATGTATGTGGCGGAGAAGATAGAATAGGGGCGGAGACGGGCTCCCGGGAGTTTCGTGCAAAATGTGCGGGGGACACCTGGCGGGAGCCTGTGGACGAAAACGGCAAAATGCGCGGGGTACACCTGGCGGGAGCCTATGGACAGGAAAGGCAGAATGCTCCGGAGGCGGCTGCCGGTGTTGAAAATTGTCGAGAAGCCACAGAAGGGAATAGAAAAATACCATTTTTTTGAAAAAAATTCACAAAAAGCCTGTTCTTTCTTTCCGTTATGTTGTATAATTTACTTATGCTTTAAAAATCAGGAGGGTTTAATATGGCAAAAGAAATGATAGCAATGCTTCTTGCCGGGGGCCAGGGTTCCCGTCTGTATGCTTTGACCGAGAAGCTTGCGAAACCGGCAGTTCCGTTCGGCGGCAAATATCGTATCATCGACTTCCCGCTGTCAAACTGTGTCAATTCCGACATCGACACGGTGGGTATTCTGACCCAGTATCAGCCTCTGGTGCTGAATGAGTATATTGGAAACGGCCAGCCCTGGGATCTGGACCGCCTCTACGGCGGAGTCCATGTGCTGCCGCCTTATCAGAAGGCAAGCGGCTCGGACTGGTATAAGGGGACGGCAAACGCGATTTATCAGAACATCTCTTTTATTGAGCGTTATGACCCCCAGTATGTGATCATTCTGTCAGGAGACCAGATCTGCAAGCAGGATTACAGCGATTTCCTGAAATTTCATAAGGAAAAGAATGCGGAGTTCAGCGTGGCCGTCATGGAGGTTCCCTGGGAGGAGGCTTCCCGTTTCGGTCTGATGGTGGCGGACAAGGATGACAGGATTACGGAGTTCCAGGAGAAGCCCAAGAATCCCAAATCCAACCTGGCTTCCATGGGTATCTACATATTTAACTGGGATATCCTGCGCAAGTATCTGGAGGAGGACGAGGCGGATCCCAATTCCGAGAATGACTTCGGCAACAATATCATTCCCAACCTGCTGAAGGACAACCGCAGGATGTACGCTTACCACTTCAATGGCTACTGGAAGGATGTGGGAACCATTTCCTCTCTCTGGGAGGCGAATATGGAGATTCTGGATCCGGAGCACAGCGGCATTAACCTCTTCGACGAGGACTGGAAGATCTACAGCAGGAACAGCGGTATGACCGGGCACAAGATCAGCGCTGGGGCCGTGGTGGAGAATTCCATGATCACGGACGGCTGCAGGATCAAGGGCAATGTGAAGCATTCCATCCTGTTCTCCGGCGTGAAGGTGGAGAAAGGCGCCGTCATCGAGGATGCGGTGATCATGGGCGGCACGGTGGTCAAGGCCGGCGCTACCGTGAAGCACTGTATCGTGGCGGAGAATGTGACCATCGGCGAGAATGCGGTGGTAGGAGCAATGCCTACGGAAACGGAAAAGGGCGTGGCCACCGTGGGCGCGGGCGTGACTATCGGCGACAATGCCAAGATCGGCCCTAATGCCATGGTAAAAAATAATGTAGAAGGCGGTGGAGAAGAATGGTAAATTCGAATACAAGTGCACTGGGTGTTATATTCCCAAACAGTTATGACGCGTTGGTTCCGGATCTGGTGAATGTGCGTTTGATGGCTTCCATTCCGTTTGCCAGCCGTTACCGCCTCATTGACTTTATTCTGTCCAGTATGACCCATTGCGGCATTGATAATATCTCCGTTATGGTGAATAATAATTATCACTCTCTCATGGATCATCTGGATTCCGGCCGCGAGTGGGATCTGGTCCGCAAGAACGGCGGCCTGCATATCTTCCCGCCTTTTATGGAGAAGAGCGCCAAGCCCTACACGGGACGGGTGGGCGCGTTGGCCAATATCCTGGATTTCCTGCGGGACGAGCGGGAGAAATATGTGGTAATCACGGATACCAATATTGTAGTCAATTTTGATTTCAAGGACATGATACGCCATCATATCGAGAGCGGCGCAGATGTTACCATCGCTTACAATGAGCAGGTTCTGCCGGAGAGCTTCCTGAAGATGCAGGCCAATGACCTGGGGTATTATTATACTTTTGATATTGAGAACGGCAGGATTATGAAGATTTACGTCAATGCCAAGGATACGGGAGTGCAGAATTTCTCCATGAATATGTTCGTGGTGGAGCGGGAAATGCTCATCGACCTGATCAATACCGCATCCGTGCGCGGGCAGGAGTATTTCGAGCGCGACGTGCTGCTTCCCAGACTGAACAAGCTGAATGTGCAGGCTTATAAGTATGAGGGATATGTGGCCCGCATCTGTGACATGAAGAGTTACTTTGACGAGAACATGAAGCTTCTGGACGACTATAACCTGGATGCCCTGTTCTCCGGGCCGCAGATTTATACCAAGATCCGTGACGACAATCCTACCAGGTACATTGAGGGCGCGAAAGTAAGCAATGTAATGGTAGCCGACGGCTGTGTCATCGAAGGGGAAGTGGAAGACAGCATTCTCTTCCGTGGCGTCAAGGTGGCCAAGGGGGCAAAAGTCAAGAACTGCATCCTGATGCAGGATACCGTGGTGGAAGCCGGAGCCAATGTGGAGTATCTCATCATGGATAAAAACGTTACCATTACCGCTGGCAAGGAGATGAAGGGAACAAGTACCTTCCCCGTATATATTGACAAGTTCCAGGTAGTATAGGGAAGAGGGACGTGCAAGGCAGCTTTGGCGCGTCCGGACAGGAACAGAGTAGAGCCGATGAACAGTGGGCAATCACAGTTTATCGGCTCTTTCGGTTATGTTCAGCGTTTACTTCCGACATTTCATTCACATTCCTTTTGCGATAAAATGCCATGATCTGCGGAAAAATAAAAGTTTGCATTGAATTTGCCGGCCAAAGTAAGTATAATAGTCCATATCATGAAACAGGCAGAGAAGATTCAGATTGAGGCAATACAGCCGGAGTGAGAGCGGATATGGAGCAAAAAGATCAAAATATTCACAGATGCAGAAAATGCCTGACCCGGGATATGGCTGGTCAGGAAGAATATTTCCGTTCCCTGCGGGAATATATTGCGAATCTGGACGAGGACATCAAGGCTCCGGCCGCTCTCTATGAAGACAGACTGTCAGTCTGTAAGCAATGTGAGCTGCTGCTGGACGGAATGTGCCGCAGCTGCGGATGCTACGTGGAGCTGCGGGCGGCAGTTGCGGAGCGGAGTTGTCCCTGGAATAAATGGAAGGCGCTGAAAAGCGGGACGGCAGAGAGCCGTCAGTGAGGAGAACTGTATGACAAAGCAGGAATTTCTGGATAGACTGAGGCGATCACTGCATGGGAAGATAACCCCGGGACAGATTGTGGAAAATCTGCAGTTTTACGAAGATTATATCAATACTGAGATCCGCAAGGGCGCTTCAGAGCAGGAAGTGCTGACCCGGCTTGGGGATCCCAGGCTGCTGGCCCGGACCATTGTGGAGACTCAGGGGGGTCAGCAGGCAGAAAGGGCCGGTTCCTGGTATGAGGAGCCGGAAGGGGCAACCGGCACCTGGCATGACAGTCAGGGAGAGACAGCCGGCACCTGGCATGACAGTCAGGGAGAGACGGCAGGCACCTGGAACGACAGTCAGAGAGAGACAGCTGGCGCCTGGCATGAGAACCGGGAGGAATACCAGCCATACCGCCAGCCGGGAGAACGGCGTCTGCGCCTGCTTACAAAGATTCCGGTGTGGGCATGGTTGCTTTTGGTGTTTTTGATCATAGTGTTGGCAGTGAGCGCGGTATTTTCGCTCCTTGCGGCAATCCTTCCGATCCTGCTTCCGGTCTTGATCATTGTATTTGCCGTGAAGGCGTTTCGGGACTGGCTTCACTAGCCGGAAAACGATATCCTGGAAATCTCACAAAAAAACATAAATTGTCCGCATAATTTTTTCCGAAACATCCCATACTAGTCTCGTAACTGATAAACAGGGAACCGGAAAGTATCCGTTCCCGGCATAAGTCGCGCAGGCGGCAGGATGTGAGGAAAGAAATGGATAACAACAATAAGTACAACAACAGCACAAATGAGTCTGAAAACTGCAAGAACAGCCAGAATCAGAATAACAATCAGAACAAGAACCAGAACAACAATCAGAACAAGAGCAACAACCAGAGCAAGAATCAGAACAGCCAGAACAACAATTACTAAGATTTTTCTGGCAATAGGGACACTGCAATGGTGCCCCTATTTACATAGCATGAGAGGAACAGCATGAGAAGATTTGAACTGACAGCGCCCTGCCATTTCGGCCTGGAAGCAGTACTGAAGCGGGAGATCGAGCGGTTGGGCTATGACATTACAGAGGTGGTGGACGGCAGAGTCACTTTTCGCGGAGATGAAGAAGCGCTTTGCCGTGCCAATTTGTTTCTGCGGACGGCAGAGCGTATTCTTATTAAAATAGGCAGTTTCCCTGCGGAAACCTTCGAAGATCTGTTTCAGGGAACCAGGGCTCTTCCCTGGGAGGATTACATACCGAAGGACGGGAAATTCTGGGTGGCAAAGGCGGCCAGCATCAAGTCGAAGTTGTTCAGCCCATCGGATATCCAGTCCGTCATGAAGAAAGCAATGGTGGAACGCCTGAAGGGTGTCTATCATCAGGACTGGTTTTCCGAAGAAGGGGAGCGTTTTCCGTTGAGGGTCTTCCTGATGAAGGATCAGGTGACAGTAGGGCTGGACACAACCGGAGATTCGCTGCATAAGCGCGGTTACCGGAAACTGGTGGCCCAGGCGCCCATTGCGGAAAATCTGGCGGCCGCTCTGCTTATGCTGACACCGTGGAATAAAGATCGTATTCTGGTGGATCCTTTCTGCGGCAGCGGCACCTTTCCTGTTGAGGCTGCCATGATGGCGGCGAATATGGCGCCCGGTATGAAACGCGGTTTCGCAGCGGAGGGATGGGAGCATGTGGTGAGAAAGCAGCTGTGGAAGGATGCCAGGGAAGAAGCCGGTGACCTGGTAGACCTGACCGTGAAGCCGGATATTCAGGGTTATGATATAGACGATAAAATGGTAAGTATCGCACGTGAAAACGCGAGGATGGCCGGTGTGGACGGATTGATTCACTTTCAGAGAAGAGAGCTGGCCCGGCTCAGCCATCCGAAAAAGTACGGTTTCCTTATTACCAATCCGCCCTACGGCGAGAGGCTCCATGACAAGGAGCAGATGCCGGAGCTGTACCGGATGATCGGAGAAAAGTACCGGAGCCTGGATTCATGGAGCATGTATCTGATCTCCGCTTATGAGAATGCGGAACGGTATATTGGGCGAAAGGCAGACAAGAATCGCAAGATTTACAACGGCATGATGAAAACCTATTTTTATCAGTATCTGGGGCCGAAGCCGCCCAGGTCAGACCGCTGAAATTTGCCGGAGTCTCTGCGCTTCAGTGCTCGATTTCTGCCGGGAGGAGATGGTTTTCCCGCAGGCAGAGAGGCTGCAAATAAGTCCGACTGAATTGCGGATATGCTGTTACAGAAGAATTTATACTGCTTAACAGTTAAAATTTCCGAGTAACCTGACTATATAACGCCAGCCATATATGTTTAACCAGTGCAGTGTGGTAAATTCTGGCGTTATGTAGTATACTCAGGTATATTATATAAGGAAAAGGGAAAATGGAAGAAGTGATTTTTGCCACAGGCAATGAAGGAAAAATGCGGGAGATCAGATCGATTCTGGCAGATACATATCCGAAGATTCTCTCCATGAAGGAGGCAGGCATTCGTACTGAGGTGACGGAAGACGGCAAAACCTATGAGGAGAACGCCCTGATGAAAGCCAGGGCTGTGGCGGCGATGGCGACAGAAGCGATCGTTATGGCAGACGATTCCGGTCTGGAAGTTGATTTCCTGAATCGGGAACCGGGGATATATTCCGCCAGGTATATGGGGGAAAGCACATCCTATCGCATCAAAAACGCAAATCTGATCAGCCGCATGGAGGGCGTGCCGGCGGAAAAACGCACCGCAAGATTCGTATGTGCCATTGCGGCGGTGCTGCCGGATGGAAGAGAAATGACTGTCCGCGCTACCATCGAGGGCAGGATCGGCTATGAGGAAAAGGGGGAAGGCGGTTTCGGATACGACCCCATATTCTTTGTACCGGAGTTGGGAAAGACCACAGCGGAGCTTACGGAAGAAGAGAAAAATCTGGTCAGCCACAGAGGAAAGGCACTCAGGCTTATGAAAGAGGAACTGAAAAAGCTATGAAAGTATTGATTGTCAGCGATACCCACAGAAAGAACGATAATTACTTCAAAGTTGCTGCTCTGGTAAAGCCTGATCTGGTGCTGCATTGTGGTGATGCAGAGGGAAGCGAGTATGTTCTGACCAGGGTGGTAGACTGCCCTGTGCAGATCGTCCTGGGAAACAATGATTTCTTATCCTGCCTGCCCGGGGAACTTGAACTGAAGCTGGGCGCTTATAAGGTATGGGTGACCCATGGGCATAACTACTATGTCTCCATGGGAAACGAAGTGATCAAACGGGAGGCTGCCGCCAGAGGAATGGATATTGTGATCTACGGACATACCCATAAGCCGGTGGTGGACACAAAAGGCAGCGTCATTGCCGTGAATCCGGGCAGCCTCTCCTACCCCAGGCAGGAAGGACGCAGACCTTCTTATATTGTGATGGAAGTGGAAGATGAGGATCTGCGTTTCAGCATTGAATATTTGTAAGAAATCCTGTATAGGATCCCGTCCTAAACTTTTTTGTTTTGGGTAATATGTTTGTAATGTATTTTATTGCGAAATTTTTGTAAAGTCTTGACATGGGGAAATCTGTGCGTTATACTGGATAAGCATTTGGTTTTCCATTGTGCGCCGGGGTGTGGCTCAGCTTGGCTAGAGCGCCTGGTTTGGGACCAGGAAGTCGCAGGTTCGAATCCTGTCACCCCGATTGTCGAAATGTTATATAAATCAGTTAATGAGCCAGTGTTATTGGCTCATTATTTGTTTATTCTGTACATTTCAATCTGTCTTTTTGTCGAATACATACTTCACTTATCCAGTGACAGGCGGAACTACAGGAAGTAAATAATTGAATGAGAAACTGTGTGTTTCTGATAAAGTACTGCTGTTATTTTGGAGTAAGCGCAGGTTCAAGCAACATGGCAAAACATGCCCTCGACATATGGGAATCCCATGTGCCTTATAACGGGCTGGGATTGGCAAATATAACTATAAAAGCGCATATTACGCAAGAAGATCAAGAATTACTACAAACATTGTCGCAGATTTCCATAGAACAAAATCTGCCTATCTGCGCTATGTCAGATGAAAGTGCAATTTTTGTTAAGGAAAACAAAGCTGCATATGTAGGACAAATTTTTTGGATAAGCAATGGGAATGTTTGTCCAATGTCACAGAAGATATTGGATCAAATAACGGAAATGTGATAGTCCTATCTGCATTTTATACTGTGCACCGGTTGAATTTGCGGTACAACCCGACTGCAGACCGCCAGCTAGGTATTTTCCCGGAGGCATCACTGTAAATCCTGGCGGTCTGCAGGATAAATGGAGAGGAATATGGGACAGATGTTTTAAGAAGTCTGGAATATTTTTTACAAAATGAAATTTTTAGGAAGAAAACTGTTGACAAGTGCGAATAAATAGGGTAGAATATTGTTTGTTCGAGTGTTGCAGTAAGCATGTGTCCGTAGCTCAGCTGGATAGAGCAACGGCCTTCTAAGCCGTGGGTCGGGGGTTCGAATCCCTTCGGGCACGTTGGGGACGTTTGCCGTCTGTCAGTACGGGCGAGGGTTCCATGAAGGATATGGTGGGTATAGCGCAGTTGGTTAGCGCGCCAGATTGTGGCTCTGGAGGCCAAGGGTTCGAATCCCTTTATCCACCTTTTCCTGAGTGCTGTTCATAACAGTGAAATAGTCATTTGGGAAAGGAACTTTGTCGCAAGCGGGCTCCTGTTGAAACAGTGTAACTCCGGTGGCACGCTTGGTGTCAGTACAGGGCTATCGCCAAGCGGTAAGGCACAGCACTTTGACTGCTGCAGTCGCTGGTTCGAATCCAGCTAGCCCTGTTTTAATCCTATGGGACATTAGCTCAGGTGGTAGAGCACTTGACTTTTAATCAAGTTGTCTGGGGTTCGAATCCCCAATGTCTCAGGAAGTGAAAATGCCCGGGAAACTGGATTTCAAGCGGTTTTCCGGGTGTTTCGTTTATCCGACGGACGATGTGACATTCGGATATTTATCTCGTTGCGTACGCGGCGGCAGGCGGAATTGATGGAATTGGCAGACATGCAAGATTTAGGTTCTTGTGGGTAACCGTGTGGGTTCGAGTCCCACATTCCGCATTGGATAAAGAAAGCCGCAAATCTAAGATTTTTCCAGTAAAATCAAGGGTTTGCGGCTTTTTCTATGTCCGAATTTATAAGATGAAATTATGCCTGATAAATGAGGATTATAATATTTTTTGTCCAGAATTTTGTCCAAGTCTGCCCTAATCAAAGAGGGCATTCCGCAGCTTCTCCGCAGCGTCCCTCTTTGATTGCTCTTCTTTCTCCATCATGGAGTGACGGTAGACCTGCTAAATGATGATGCAGTATTTTTCTAGTGATACGTTCTTGTTTTTTGTTACTGGAAATTCTCTGGTCGCGAATATTTCCAACATTAACCTGGCTATGTATAACCTCTTCGGCGAGGACGCAAGCTTTTTCGGCTGTCGTTTCTATGTTCTGATTCAATCCGATGCAGTTGCCGCAGATAAGTCCCTTTGCCTGAGATTCAAACGGGACGCTTTCTACAACTCTCAATCCGATATCATCGGCTTTTTGCAACCACTGTTCGTATAGATTCATTCCCCTTATCACTTCCTATCGTTTCTTCTTCGCCATTTCCACTATCAAAGCGGAATCCCTTTCCATTTTCTCTAATTCTTCATCAGTAATCTCAGCATCATTGTGCGCGGCCTTTACGGCAAGGTAATCTGTATCTTCTTTCATATACTGCGGAGCGTGTGTCATTTCCTCGACACGCTTTTCGGCTTCATGCTTTCCTATGTCGTTGAGCAGTTCGTAATACTGCATGATTTTGGGAACTTTTTGTGATGGAAGTTCCATTTCCTCAGATTTTCCAACAATCCATGCCGGATTCACATTTAAGGCTATGGCTATTGACTCAACAACAGGAATTTTTATAGTAGTAATCTTTCCAGTTTCATAACGCTGTATAGTGGATTTTGCAACACCTACCTTTGTGGCAATATCATCCAAAGTAACTTCTCTTAAATCACGAGCATATTTGATTCTATTTCCTATTTCCGCATTCGAATCCATCAGCAAAGGCGTCATTACTTTTTTACAAAGTGCTGATGGAGTCCGCTGGGACAGTTATTCTTTTGACTCCGGGTGCACAAACGCAACTGCTTCGCAATTATTTTTTGTTAATGATCAGTTCGTTCTGCTGTTATTGCTGTCTACGGGATATTATGCAGTATATACAAGTGTCGGCGGCAGGGATTGGGAAAAAGCGGGTATGTTTGATAAAAACGCGGCGGGCATTACCGATTTTGAAATGCTTTATTATGGAGCCGGGAAGTATATCAGCATTTCGCATGAAGAAAATACTTATTCAAACACGCACATGATAATGTACAGTACGGATCTGGTTACATGGAAAAAAGGCCAGGGGGCGTCATCTAACCTTACCCCGGTACGCTCCATTGCCTATGGTAAAGGCAGGTTCATAATATGCACGAATGTCGGATCCCATAGATACAGCGTCGATGGAGCGAACTGGGTATTTGGTGATAACGTGGACAATGGCCAGCTGACACACTGCATATTTACGGACAGATTCATTGCAATAGGAAAAGAAAGGAATATCTATGTAAGCGCGGATGCAGTAAGCTGGGAGCAAATATCTGTGTGCCCATTCCAGCGCCTGTCAAAAATAATGTATACAGGATAAATACAAACTGGGCAAACAGGTGGGATGATTACAAAATGAGGTGAGAATTTTGAGTATACATTTTAATCATAACGGCAAAATAAGAGAAACATCCGGCATCCTGGCCGGGGTGGGAGGGAAGGTCAGGGAGGTGAAGGAGGTGTATGCGGGCAGGAATGGGAAGCCGGAGCTGGTGTGGAGCAGAGGAATAAGCAGCAAATACATATATGTAACAGGCA
>CAJUFB010000021.1:41739-57658 GCA_910585805.1 uncultured Acetatifactor sp. | reverse complement strand
AATACTACCAGAATAGGAGACTAATTATAAGACGCCGATTATTTGCCGCTTACCAGGAATGCGCCGATGAAAAACAGGGATACCAGTTTATAGAAGCTGCAGCCTTCCGCGAATACCTTGTTTTTTTCTGCGGCCTGTTCTGAACGGACTTTTATATCCGCAGCCAGCGTGTCTGTGCTGAGGGAAGGAAAGGACTTCTGCATACGCTTCTGCACGCCCGCTGTCAGCCGGTTTTCCAGTAACCGGGAAGTATGCTGCATTTCGGCGGAAAGCTGGGCAAACTGTCTGGCGGTGACTTTCATATTCAGGACAGCCATGGCGGTAGTGATGAAATCCAGGGCAAAAAGGCCGGCGGCGGTCCACTGTACGGCCAGGGTCACGGGGCGGGGAATGAGCCGGAAGAATCCGCATAACAGGGGATTTGTGACCAACATGGTCAATAAAGCCAGCGCTCCCCACAGCAGGCAGTAACGCGCGCAGATATAGCCGCTTAAGTTGAATCTGATATCCGAGTAATCCCAGAGTTTTTTCCGGAATATTTTCTCCATGGCCATGCCTGTGGCATATTCCAGTACGGAGGCCAGCAGCATGCCGCCCAGAAACAGGAAGAAAGGCTCCCCGGTCAGTTCCGGCAGGAAGATGCCAAACAGGACGGAGCCGAAGCCGTAGATGGGACACAGAGGGCTGTTCACGAAGCCGCGGTTTACAAATTTTCTGCGGCGGACGGCGGCGCAGCATACTTCGGTGCACCATCCGGCGAAGGAATAGAGAAAGAACAGCCAGACAAAGTCGGTCAGGGTGTAGAGCATTGTGTTGTACCTCGTTTCATGTGAATATGGTTTTGATTACATAGTGTTAGTCAACATATGTGTTGGCGCAGTCAGAAAGTGCCATAAACACAGCATCCTGATATGGATAAAATCCAGCGGCCAACACGGCTGTTGACTAATATTTATTTTATCATAAGTGGTGGGAATAAACTACTTATTTTGGAGCGGTTCCTGTTATTTGTTTAGACAAAAGCCCACTTTCTCAGCGGCAGTTTTTGGGGTAATTTCAGAAACAATTACAGGGATCATTATAGGGATGTATGCATTGCGGTGTAGCTGATGTGCCGATCCTGGCCGGTATTCATGTTGGGAGCGGAGGTTTTCCGGAGAATCCGAATGAACGGTTGTGAAATGCTTATTTCTATGTTAAAGTTATCATAGCAGTTCGGGGCGGCGGTTTTCCGGCCAGGAGGGCATGGCGTGCGCTGGAGACAGGCTGCGGTGGTCTTTTGCCCGGAACACAGGGCAGATAAAGCGGCAGGTTGTCAGGCATGGGACAGAAAGAAAGGGAAGCATTGTGGATGGAACCGGGATCAAATCTATTGTCATAGCAGAAATCCGTGAATTAGCGCGCAGGCATCAGGTGGAAAAGATAATCCTGTTCGGCTCCAGAGCGCGGGGCGACTATAAACGCACGAGCGATATCGATTTGGCGGTCAGCGGCGGGGATATTGCGAGATTTGCGCTGGATGTGGAAGAGGAGACTTCAACGTTGCTTAAGTATGATATCGTAAGCCTCAATCTGCCTGTGCAGGAGGATTTGATGGCTTCAATTGAGAGGGAAGGGAGGGTTTTGTATGAGAAAATATGAGAATTTTTGTGCTGCCCTGGACAATCTCATGGATATCGGACATTATCATGAGCCCTATGACAATGTGACAATGACCGGGTTGGTCGGGCTGTATGAGATATGTTTCGAACAGGCATGGAAAATGATGAAGGAGATATTGGAGCAGCATGGCTATGAAGGAGCCGCCACCGGGTCACCAAAACAAATTATCAAGACCGCATTTCAGGCATCCATGATCGTAGATGAGGATGTATGGCTGGCGGCGCTGCAGGCGAGGAATAATGTGGCTCATTCTTATAATAAGGCGGTTGCCCTGGATATTATACAGCAGACGCGGGAAAAATTCTGCGGGATGTTACAGGGATTGAAGGAAACTGTGGAGAGGGAGTGGCTGTAGCCGCCTTAGCCACGGGAAAAGGAAATATCGGAAGATTGGTTCAGGGTAAAACGGAAAAATGTACATATCATAAAAGAAGGATACCATGGCAGTATTATCATTGAAAGTAGTAGACAGGAACGGCAATACAATCTGTGTAAACAGCGGGGAGGATTTTGTGGATCTGGTGTGCATGCACAGCTATGAAGAGGGCGACATCATTGAGCTTGCGGTCTCTGAGAAGAATCTTTATCTTAATCTGCAGGTGGACGATGCTCTGGGCAGTGCGTTTGTGTATGTCACGGATAATGTAATCTATCAGATTCCTTTCGGAGAGAAGCGGGTCAGCTATTCTCCCAAGGTATTTTCCGGGGACAGGCATTATCTCTATGCGGAGGTGGCGAGACAGGATGAGATAGAAAGTTACCGCAATCTGGCGCTGAATCCTGCGGACCAGCACAGGGAGGTGCCCTGTTTCCCTCATGCGTCCGCCAATGTGGAGACCAGGGGAGAGGCTGTATTTGCGGCGAAGAATGCCATAGACGGTGTGCGGGCAAATCTGTCCCACGGTGTGTGGCCCTATGCTTCCTGGGGGATTAACAGGCAGGATGATGCCGCCATGAAGGTGGATTTCGGTAGGAAAATCAGGACGGACAAGGTGGTGCTCTATACCCGTGCCGATTTTCCGCATGACAACTGGTGGACTCAGGTGACTTTGAAGTTTTCCGACGGAAGCGAGATGGATTTCCCGCTGGAGAAGTCTGTGCGGGGGCATGTGCTGACATTTCCGGAGAAGGAGATTACATGGCTGGAGCTTTGTAATCTGATTAAGGCGGATGACCCTTCACCGTTCCCGGCGCTGAGCCAGATTGAGGTGTACGGAAGAAATGTCCTGTGATACGTTTTTCATCAATTCCGCGATGGTCACATTGTCAATCACCTGGCTGATGGCTTCCTGAAGCTTTTTCCATACGGGAAGGGTCTCGCAGGTCTCGTAGCGTCCGCAAACCTCCGCGTCCTCCTCAAGACAGGATACGGGAGCCATGGAGCCTTCCGTCAGGCGCAGAATCATGCCAACGGTATATTCTTCGGGAGCCTTTGCCAGGCGGTAGCCGCCCTGGGCGCCGCGGACGCTTTTTACATAACCGGCCTTGTTGAGGACGGAGATGATCTGCTCCAGGTATTTTTCGGAGATGCCCTGCCTGGCGGCGATGTCTTTTACCTTAATGCACTGGCCTGTATTGTGCAGAGCCAGGTCCAGCATAACCCTGGTAGCGTATCTGCCTTTCGTTGAAATCTTCATGGAGACCTTCCTTTCCTACTATACAAATGGGAATATTATGAATTGATGTTACTACCGGAGAGGACTTTTGTCAAGTACGGCTCTGTATCTGACGCGTCCATCCGGCGCATCTGTTGTATCTGGCACATCTGACACAACAGTAACAGCGTGGCGTCATGCCGGACAGAGAAAGAGTCGCCGCACCGCTCTTTTCACAGATTTGGTGAGACCACTCTTTCTCTTATGCAAATTGCCTGTTCAGGCAATTGATACTGCATGTCAATGAAATTTGCTGTAAACCTCATGGATCGGACCGCGCCACCTCGTATAAATGCAAGGCGATAACGGAAATTGCCTGGGGGTTTACCGTGTGTCTGCCTTGACACACTGGGATGTCCACAAACCCGTAAGGCGTGCCGCCTTTGGGAAGCAGGTTTGGCGCACGGCGGTCCTGAGTATACATACCACATACGTATTTCCGATCAGATACATTCATCCTTTTGTACATTACGGTTCAATATACTTCCCGGCCACATAGAAGACTCCATCCGTCAGCGGCCTGTCGGCATCAGGCTTTCGCAGGGCGCCCCGGCGGATCAGTTCGTCCGTCACATAGCCTACAAGCTGGAACAGATATGTGGATACCCACTGGTTGATCTGGTCCTCCAGACGGGCGGGAACAAATTTTGCAAAATTTTTCCGGACGGCAGCAATCCATCTGGCGAGCAGATCATCAAGATGCGTGTCCTCGAACTCAAACAGAGAGACGAATTCTTCGAACTGGGCTTCGGTGAAACAGGCGAAGTTCAGTCGATAGCAGTTGTCTGATTTCGCAAGAAGGTTCGCCCGGATGAGGCTGGCGGCATCCTCGTCAGACAGGGCGCTGCTTTCCACGATGCCGTCTATGCTGTTCTGCGGAATGCCGTTTGCGCACAGCCAGCGTGTTCCTCTGTTGTGGTAGACGTCGGCGTCAAAATATTTGGCTATCCAGTAGTAATAGATATGGGACGGAATTTCGTACCGGCTCCCGCTGTCGTCGCCGGCCGCATTGCATCCGGTATTATACTCCGCAGTGTTTTCATTTTCATCGATGGTTTCTTCTACGCAAAACCATCCGTATCCTCCGTCCTTTCGGGGAGGGTAGGGACCGTTTTCCAGTTCCAGCCGGTGATTTTTCAGACAATTGATTCTCCGCCTTAAAATATACGGAATACAAATATATCCCAGCCGTTCCAGGCCGAAATCATGACCATAAAAGCCAAGGCCGTTTACCGGAGCAGCCTTATCCCGCAGCAGAGCCTCAAATCTGTCTGCGATTTCCGCCACTAAAGGAGCGGAGATGTCTTCGGTGTCCTTTCTGTCCTGTAACCGGAATACAATAAAATTGGCGGCGTATTTGCTGCCGATTTTGCAGATTGCGTCCCCATATTCAAGGCGGGGAAGCTCATCCTCGATGTACATTGCCGGAATTCCCGTGCTGATGCTGATTTCCTCCACGCTCAGCGGTTTTTCATAGGCCGCCTGGCAGATGGCCCGGGCGATCTGGGTATGCAGATACCGGTCGGTAGCCACGTTGCCGTTGCAGCAGGTTGTGTTCCAGTTGATCCTTCTATAAACTTTATCCATATGATTTTCTCCTATCCGTTCTCTGATTTTGCGGCGTCCCACATTCAGGCGCCATTTGACAGTGGTTTCAGGCAGCGCATATTTCTTTGACAACATCCGGACAGACATCCCGCCGAGATAATAGTCAATAAAAATATTCCTGTATTCGGAGGAAAGGGTATGAAGATAACGAAATACCGTTTGAAATTCCTGCTCCGTGGAAACTTCATCTATGTCGCGGTCGTCAATGCTGCTGTCTGCAATATTGTACAATATCTCGTCATCTGTCAGGAGCGCCCGGGCCTTGGCGCGGTTGTCCAGAAATCTGGCATAGCGGTTATGGGCAATGCGCCAGACCCAGGCGTCGAGAGATTCTATTTTGTACTTTTTCATCCCGTCAAGAATGTAGCAGATGATCTCGCCGGACAAGTCTTCCGCGTCGTACCGGCTGCTCAGCCGCTTGCAGCAAAAGCGGAATATGGGTTCGATGTAAGGCAGGATTGTCTCTTCGTTCAAGTGTGTTCCTCCTGTTTGGGTTCTGTATTTATTCCCGTCAGCGCCAGGTATGGGCAGGTTCCTGCCTCAACGCGGAACCTTCAAATGTCTGGGGCATGGAGACGGGCAAATACTGTTTTCGGTTTTCTGGTTGTTTGTCTGCCGTTTACTGTTTCACGGCCGTCCGTCCAGTGCCAGGAGGCGGAGAACTTCCGGTTTTGGAAAAAATATCCGTAAGTTCTCCGGGCACCGGGAGCGTCTTCCGTGTTTTGGTTTTGCAGCTGCCCGGGGCTGCATTCAGTTTGTCAATGGCATTTTGTTATTGTTTCAAAGGCAGTAATCATGATTACACCTTTTAAGTGCTGCAAACAGGATTTGGATAGGTGTTTTTCGGAAATTTTTATCTATTAGGAGGTAATCTCGATTTTTGCCACGGTATCGGTAACGAATTTATCCATGGTGATTTTATGCAGGTAACCTGCCAGGATATCGGCCGCCCGTTTGTATTCCTTTGCCACGATTATGACATTGGCGTTTTTGTTTTCGGCAATGCAGATTGGTTTGCTTTAACCGTGAGTATATATTAGCATCAGCAGGATGGCCTGACAAGTGATTATTCCGGGACATTTTTGGGGGGTTTTTCCACGGAGACGGTATAGGGATCTTTCCGGCAATTTCAAAAAGAGGCGCTGACAGCTGCGGAAGGCAATACCAACATATTTAAGGACGAACACCTGAAAAATTGATTGCGTTTGTAATTATATTGCGATATAATAGAAAACATTGGGAAAAAATATGAAACGGCAGGGAGGGCGGGGCTATGGACTGGCTTTCTGATGAGATATTGTTTTACGGCGGGCTGATTATGGCCGGGGTTGTATTGGTCATCCTGGTGGTCTGCCTGTGCGTATCGCATGTCAGGCTGGCACGGCTGAATGCCAGGCTGGACGCGGAGTATGGAAATGCCTCCAAATAACTTGCGCAGGCTTACAGCGGAATTTATTGATTTTATCAGGTTTGCACTGAACAGATTGCGCAAGTTATTTTACGGCAGTTCCTATGGGGAAAGGGAGAAGGCGGGAGCCAGTAGAAAAGGCAGGAACTGAAGGAGTAAAAAATGCCCGGAATCATTGCATCAACTTATGAAATATTAGAGAAGCTCGGGGCAGGGGGAGGAGGAACCGTCTACTTGGCCAACCACCTGCGCCTGGGAAAAAAAGTCGTGCTCAAGGTGGACAAACGCCCCATTACGGCCAGGCCGGAGCTGCTGCGCCGTGAGGTGGATGTATTAAAGCATCTGAGCCATGCACATATTCCTCAGGTATATGATTTCTTCGTGGAAGAGGAAAACGTTTATACGGTAATGGAATATATTGAGGGGGAAAGCCTGGACAGGCCGTTGAAGAGGGGCGAGAAATATCCGCAGCCCCAGGTAGTCAAGTGGGCGAAGCAGATGCTGGGGGCGCTTTCTTACCTGCACAGCCCTGTCCATGGGGATCCGCCCCGGGGATATGTCCACAGCGACATCAAGCCGGCAAACCTGATGCGGACGCCGGATAATGACGTTTGCCTGATTGATTTTAACATCGCGCTGGCGCTGGGAGAGGAAAATGTCATCGGGTGCAGTGTGGGATATGCCTCGCCTGAGCATTATGGACTTGACTTTTCATCGGATTATGACACGCAGGTCTCCGGCTACAGAACAGGGAACAGGTTTTGGAGTTCCCTGTTCAAGAGCAGAAAAACCGGCGGGCAGACGGAGGATGCGGGAGAGGGGGAAGAGACGACTGTCGTACTGGATGAAGATTCCCGGGCGGCTACCGTGAAACTCCCGGAAACGGGGGCAGAGAGTGAAAACGCAAAGGTCAGGATGATAGTCCCGGATGTAAGGTCTGATATCTACAGTGTGGGCGCCACCTTATATCACCTGTTGAGCGGGAAGCGCCCCGCACGGCACGCGAAGGAGGTGGAACCGCTTTCGGAGAAGGAGTTCAGCCCCCAGATCGTGGCGATTATCACAAAGGCCATGGACCCCAATCCGGATCTGCGGTACCAGACGGCTGACGAGATGCTGGACACATTCTGCCATCTGCATGAAAATGACCCGCGGATGCGGCGCTGTAAGGCGGAGAACAGGGCGGTGGCGGCGGGGCTGTCCCTGTTGTTTGCGGTGGATGTGGCAGCGGCTTTCCTGGGATTGAAGAGGATGCAGACGAGGGAGGAATATCTGAAGCTTGCGGGATATTCCGCCGATGCCCTCTCGGAGGGAGACGGAGTCAGCGCAATCCAATATGCTCTGGAAGCGCTGCCGTTGAAAAAAAGTATTTGGGAACCCAGTCCTCCGGCAGAGGCGCAGAATGCGCTTACAGAGGCGCTGGGCGTCTATGACCTGTCGGACGGGTTTAAGAGATACAGGGCGGTGGAGCTACCCTCAGAGCCGTTTTGCATGGCGCTTGCGCCGGACGGCAGGCATGGATGCTGCGTCTATGCCTATGAAATGGCTGTGTTTGACACGGAGACTGCGGAGATTCTCCATACATTCCCTGCGGCGGAGTCAGCATTGGCGGAAGCGAGGTTCCTGGACAACAGAACCATCCTCTATGCGGGCAGGGAGGGGCTGCAGGCTTATGACATGGAGGGGGACGAGGTGCTCTGGACCGGAAAACCGGCTACGATTATCCGGGTTTCCGGTGACGGCAGGAGAGTGGCTGCCGTATATCGGGATGAAGAGTTCGCCACGATATATGACGCGGCGGACGGGGAGATTCTATGCACCATCCCTTTTGAGGGCAGGCGCCAGCGGGTGGTGGCGAATGACGTCGGCGCTAATCCACAGGATAATATGCTGGAATTGAATGAGGATGGTTCCCTGCTGGGAGTGAGCTTTGAGGACGGCTCCCTGGTGATTTATAACGTGGATGAGCCGGGAAAGGGGAGAACGCTCCTGGACAGCTCTTCCGGATATGAGCACTTTGAAGGGGGATTTTACCGGCAATATTTTGCCTTTTCCGCAGCAAACAGCGAAAATTCGGCACTCGTGATCCTGGATATCGCCAACTGGGAGCAGCTCTGGGGATTCCAGGCAAACTATCGTGCATACGGCGTCCGGACGGACAAGGACGGCATCTATGTCATGATGGACAATATCCTGGTGAATGTCCATCCTGTGACAGGGGAGCAGACGCCCCTGGTCACCACTAGCGAGCGGCTCAGTGGCTTTGCAAGAAGCAGCACACATACTTTGGTGGCAGGGGAAGAGCATTTTCTTTTCTTCGACCAGGATGCGCGGCAGATTTCAAGTTCTGAGAAAAAGCAGGGAAGCAGTTTCGTGCTGCTTTCGGAAGAAACGGCGCTGATGGGGAGCATTGACTCACCGGTGGTTCAGATCATGCGATATGGGAACCATCCTGAGGCGGAGATTTTCGCCTATGACGCGTCCTATGGGCATGAGGAGGCAAGGCGCAGCGCGGACGGGAAGCAGGTTATGCTCTTTTCCCACAAAGGGTTCCGGGTATATGATGTGGGGGGGATGATGATTGCGGAAGAATCCATTCCGAATCCGGAGCAGGTGTATGATCAGCAGTATATCCGGGACGGCGACTTGTCCAGGCTGGAGGTCCGGTACAATGACGGCACAGTATTAGTTTATGACGCGGGAGATGGAGCGTTGCTGCATGAAACGGCCGGAAAGAAGCCGGACAGGAGCCTGGATGAGGAGTTTTATACAGATAAGCTGAGGATTTCGGCGCCTTTGCACGGGATTCCGACAGCCTATGACCTGCAGACCGGGAAGCTGAAAGCGGAGCTGGATAAGGAAGCATATCTTACCTATGCGACCCAGGCCGGAGATTATGTGGTGGTGCAGTTTATAACGGCGGATGGGTATTACTATGGGCAGCTGCTGGATGAAGACTGCGGCGTGCTGGCAGAGCTGCCCTGGCTATGCGATGTAGTCGGGGAGAAGCTGATTTTCGACTATCCTACCGGTAATATGCGGGAATCACGCATTTACGATATAGAGGAATTGGTATCAATTGCCCGGCAGGCCCTGGACCGGGAATAGGGATTTGGGGCTTTCTACGAAAAGAAGAGGAGGAGAGACATGAAGTATAGGAAAGGTTTGGCATTGCTCCTGGCAGCGGCGCTCACGATGTCCATTGCACCGCAGACAGGCAGCCTGGCATCGGCTTCGGAGGTGCCGTCTGTGCAGGAAAGCGTGCCGGAGAGCGGAGCAGCGGATTCTGACGCGGTAATCGGAACAGACATTGAATCGCCGGAGAGCGGAGCGGCGGATTCTGACGCGGCAATCGGGACAGACAGTGAAGCGCCGGAGAGCGGAGCAGCGGATTCTGACGCGGCAATCGGGACAGACAGTGAAGCGGCGGAGAGCGGAACAGCGGATTCTGACGCGGCAGCTGGGACAGACAGTGAAGCGGCGGAGAGCGGAACAGCGGATTCTGACGCGGCAGCTGGGACAGACAGTGAAGCGCTGGAGAGCGGAGCAGCGGGTTCTGACGCGGCAATCGGGACAGACAGTGAAGCGGCGGAGAGCGGAGCGGCGGGTTTCGGTTCGGAAGCCGGGGAGACAGATGCAGATGCGCCTGTTCCCGGGGATTCTCTTTCGGGGGAAGGCAGTGAAGGAGAGGTTTCTGTGCCGGATGAGAAGCAGGATGCGGATGGTGTACCCGGGGATGATGAGGGCATATCGCCCATGTCCCTGCTGCCTCTTAAGGAGGTGGATGCCCGGCTGGAACTGTATGAAGCGGATCTCAGCAAAGTGACGGTGGGGACGATTCTACAGAGGATGCGGGATACGGAGGGAAATCTGATTTCCGTTAATCCGGGTAGCAAGATTACTCTGGCCTGTAGTGGGGATGACTATCGAAACTATGAGTGGGAAGAGACCGTTGACTTGTCGGGGCTGACGGGGGACGAGCCGGAGATACGCCTGATTGTCGGCAAGGGTACCCAGTTGGATGCGGAGGCTGTCCGGTATATTGTAAAGGTGAGATTTTATGCTGCCAGCGCCACAGAAAGCCTTACATATACGGTACGTTATTACAAGGATTCCAGCGACACTGTTGGTTCATCAGTTGGGAATTCTAATTATAATGAGTATGGCCGTATAGAGGGGCTGGATGTGCCGGTGACACTGGTGCGTTATGCCGGCAGGAAGGAGGACATGGCTGCGGGAGAGTTTGGCCTGTCCATCCGGTCCAGTATTGACCCGACGGACAACTATGGCGGGAGAGTTTTCGGCAATGATATTCAGGTAAGCGTCTATCAGATGAAGACATTCCTCGATGCTTATAACAGGGAGGAGAAAACCATCAGGGAAGATGCACCGAAAGAAGCGATATTGGGTTCGGGATCATTTCGGAGAGGTGCATATGGCGAACTGAATCAGGAGAATCTGATTGAATCTGATAATCTGTTCTGTATCGTATATACGGATACGGTAACCGGGAAGGTTGTGGAATATCAGGGGCTTGCATTTATTATTTCTTCGCAGGAAGAATTGTTCCTGAAGGGGAATTTATACGAGGAAGTGGATAAGGAGCCCATTTGTGAGAATTTGGGAGGGAAGCTTTATACTGGCATCAGTTGGTATGTGAATGTGTCCGGCGAGCCGGGAAAGGGCGAGGTAAACTATGACCAGCAACATCCTTCCGTGGAGCTTCCGGCGGGATATCCTGCGGATAAGACATATCCCTATATCATTCAGAATACAGATGGAATGATAAAGAAGGTGGAAGTGAGCGACTCCGGGGATTCCTGGGGCGGGACGGATATTACGTCCGATGTGCTTGCCAGCGGGGATACGATTCCCAAGGGCTATGGGGTAAAGTGCGGCAGTCCGGCTTATTTTACGGTATATACGGCAGGCGGCATGGTTTTACGGTATCGCGTTTCTATCAGAGCCGCAGCGGGGAGCAGCACGTATTCCTATACCTATCAGGTATCTAAGGAACCGAACGGGGCGAAGGAGGCCTGCATTGTAGGATATGGCCCGGATGCCGTGTACGAGGGGACAGGTATCCATGTGACCCCGGTGATGATTTATCCGAAGAATACGGAAGGCTTTGACCCGAAAGCTTCCTATTACCTTTCTATGCAATATTCTGGGGGGCGAATAATAAGGTTGCGGTCTATAAGATGGAAGATTTCCTGAAATGCTATGATGCCGGAAGCGGGAATGTCTCTGGTCTGGATGAGGGAAAAGCGGTCACGGGGCAGATCCTGGGGCAAAATGCGGTTGGATATGAGGTAAAGAATGCGGAGTCGGGCAGTTCCGATCCCAATGTCTTTGCCATCGTATATACCAGTCCTTACGATGGAAAGGTGCTGGGTTACCATGCCATTTCGGTTCAGTTGGCGGCGAAGGCACTGGCTGTTGAGGGAGGATTTTATACCGACGTAGACGGAAAGCGGACAAAAGTTTCGAGCACAAGCTCCACTTCTTTTTATTCGGGCTATGTCGGATATTCGGTTCATTCGGGGGACGAGTATAAGGCAATTGAGGGATCTTATTCGCCTGGAAGGATTTACAGTAGTGAGAGCCTGTATGAAGGTTATCCGTATCGGCAGGGGGATTTCTTCTATATCATGGAGAAAAATCCTGACATCACAAAGGTAGAAGCGGGTAGTGGCAGCCAGCGGGAGGATGTTACGGATAAGATCTTTACGGAGGGATATCCTGCGTATGATTTCCAGGTTACTTTAGGGGATGGTACGGAATGGAAGTATGAGATTTCCAGAAGGGGCGGCGGACAGAATGTAATAGATAAACGTTATACATACCGCGTATATGCTGCCGGAGAAACGCCGGAAAACCAAAGCACTTTGAGTTTGCGGAAGTCAGAGTATACTTCCTATATACCGCCTGAGGAGACTGAACTTCCGGTGGATGTGACGCAGGTAATCCTTTACCTGGATCCGGATAAATGCGGCGAAGGTCAGGAGTATGGCCTGAGCATCCAGGGAGGAGGGACAAGCCAGCTGAATTCTTCCAATAGCCAAATTACCAGGGAAGTCTATCGTATGAAGGATTTCCTGGCGTACTATCAGGCGAAGGTGGGAGGAACGGATGCGGAGCTGGAGGGTAAGATAGACGATATCCTTTACCAAAGCGGCTCTGCCAATGGACACAGGGGAAGCTATGCGGCTCCGTCTGAAGGGACGGATCCGACAGAGGCGGACAATATGTTCTGCATCGTATACAGGCATAAGGAAACCAGGGAGATCATGGCCTGCCAGGGACTGCTGATCCAGATTCGGCCGTATATATTCGATGTGAAAGGGAGGTTGTACACAGTTGAAAACGGCATGAGTAACCCGTTGCCGGAAAATGCAGTTACACCATCTTACAATAGTCCAACACAGAGCAACAGCGCATCGTATGGTGTGGTAGGGACGACAGGCACAGCTGTATCCAGGCACCAGTCTAAGGGAACATATACGAATTCGGTACAGTCGGTTACTTATCGGTATACTATGTCCCAGGGATATGGAGCAGACAAATATGCTTATGTGATGGAAGTTCCTGGCGGCGATCGGGAGAAGGTCAGGATCTTTTTGGGCAGGTACAATTCCATAGAGGAGGCGGAGGCGGCTGGAACAGAGAATGATATCACCGATGCCATCCTGCCGAAAGATGAGGCATCAAAACCCTACGGCTATGTAGCAGACTACAGAGACGGGGTTGTGGTAACTGCTTTTGTTGGGGCAGACCAGGTGATGCAATATAGTATCAATGTAATATCGAATGATCGGCAGGTCAATTGGCAGTACTATATTTATGCCAGGGCGGCAGAAGGTTCAGGCTTCTCGATGGTTTCCGATACGGATATCAGCAAAAAGGTCTACATCCCCTATCCGCTGGAAGGTGTGGACAACATTCCGGTTACAAAGGTGATGTACTACGTGTCCGGGGAGAATTATAAGGATGCGGCTGCCTGGTCGCTTCGGATGAGTGGGAGCGTGTCCAACATTGATACAAAGGTATACCGGATGAAGGACTATCTGGAGAAGAAGGATGATCCGGAGACCCTGGAAGGGGTTGAGATACAAAGTATTATAAACAATAGCTATTATAATACCGGGCATGAGGGGAACTACGAGGATCCTGGCGAGGACGTCCTGAAGGCTGACAACCTGTTTTGTATCGTATATACGAATAAGCATACAGGAGAAGTCGTGTCGCGCCAGGGGGTGCTCTTTGTCATTCATAACCAGGTATCTGCGCCCCAGGCAGGCGGTTCCATCTACCAGAAGGAAGAGGGCGGCGCACTGAAGGAGCTGAAGGAAGGAGATGACTATAAACTTGATTTCAGTGCTCCTGCGCATGACACATCCAGGCCGACGTGGGTCATTGGGGGAGCGTCTTCCTCCTATCCTAAGGCAGACAGCGTGTCATATACCTATACCTGGGCAAGCGAGGAATCCGATATAGGGGAATACCGCTATGTATTGGATAAAAATGACGATATAGACATGGTGGCAGAGGGAGCTTACGAAACTGCGGAAGCAGCGAAGAAAGAAGGGAAGGACATCACGGAGTCTATCCTCTGCAAAACGGAAGGGCTGCCGGAGGGATATGTGCTGCGCCATGGGGAGGATTCAGAGAGTACCCCGGTTACGAATCCGTTTACGGTGGTATTCAAGGACGGTTCGGTTCTGAAGATTACTGTCACCGTCCAGATACAGATTATCCCGTCATCTTCCGATGGCCCGCATGAATATAGAAAGCCCAAGACATATGGCGACCCCTATTTCAGGGTAACCGGGGCGGTGGCCTATACGGGCGATACGAACTATGTTTATCAGAGCGGCACACAGCAGGGGCGGCAGACTGTTTTCCCGGCAGAGGATGGATACGTGGAGAAGCCTGGTCAGGTTTATGTGGTACGGAATAGTGAGAATACCACATTGGATGCCTCCTATAACTATGGATACCAGACAGTGTTCATCGCGGATGAAAATGCGGATCTGACGAAGATAGCGCCTATCTTTGAGTTAGGAGAAGGTAATAACAGCAGTAACGTAAAGGCCTATGTGGGAAGAATGCAGGAGTCCGGAGCAGAGAATTCGGCACATGATTTTTCGAAAAAATCAGTTCTGTATAACGTGTTTATCGGCAGCAGCCTGCGGAACTACTCAGTGACTTTTGTGAAGAAAACAACTGGTGGCGCGAACCTGTTTGTAAATGGCCCGAGTACGCGGGAAGTCTTCCTGACAGAGACTCGCGAACGGAGCCATGATATTTTGATTGCGAACCTGGGAGATGCGGCGCTGACAGACTTAAAGGTGGAACTCAGGGACGCAGAGCATGTGAAACTGGATGACTACTGGACGGTAGGAGGCAGTCATAATAAGGAATTGAAGGCCTTTGACGGGGCTGTCAGCGGTTCTGCCTACGGTGAATTGCAGAACCTGGCGAAAATCCGTCTCCTGCCGGCAGGTGGGGATGGCGAGGTGAAAGGTACCCTGATCATATCAGGAAAGGATGCCAAAAGCGGAAAGGAAATTACGAAAGAGATAACGCTGACCGGATTAGCGCTCAATCCGGAGATAACCACCTTGTCACTGGATGATGCAGTCAAGTTCGTGCCTTATTCCTATGTCATCGGTACCAACAATATGCACTATGAGTGGAACAGGGTCAAGTTCTCCGTTGTGGAAGAGCCAGGAGCAGACAAGTGGCATAAGCTGCCGGATGGGCTGGAACTGGATGAGGACACAGGGGAAATCTACGGCCTGCCCCAGGAAGATACGCCAGGGGAGTACCATATCAAAGTGAAGGCTGAGTATAGCAGAACCGATCTGTTCGAGCCATCTGAAGCAGAGTTTGACTTGCTCGTGCTGGAAAATGAAGACCAGATAGTTTACGAACAGTCAGATAGTGTGGCGTCGGGAGCGGAGAATGACTATACAATCATGACGCCGGTCGGTTCGGACATGGGAGGCTACAGATTTGACGTGACGGAAATCCGTGACTGGAACTTTGATTCCCATGGTCCGTTTCCTGAATTTATGGATTTATACCTGAACGGCGAAAAATTGATTGAAGGGACTGATTATACAGCAAATTCAGGCAGCACGAAGATCGTAGTCTTAAGTCAGACCTTCGAAAAGGCAAGGGGAGAAAACGAACGCAATACGCTTGCCGCTGAGTTCCGTGTGAACGGGGAACGGATGAAGTCGGAAGTCGAGGTGAATACCCTGTACCGCACGGCGCAGAACTTTTATCTGAATTTGAGCGATGAAGAAGATCCGGGTGAAAGTCCTGCTCCAACAGAAGAGCCTGGCACGGAGACGCCCGAACCCGGAATTACAACACCGGAGCCTGGCACGGAGACGCCCGAACCCGGAACTCGTCCTACAGCGACACCCGAACCCGGAACTCGTCCTACAGTGACACCCGAACCCGGAACTCGTCCTACAGCGACACCGAATCCCGGAACTCGTCCTACAGCGACGCCGAATCCTGGAACTCGTCCTACAGCGACGCCCGAACCCGGAACTCGTCCTACAGCGACGCC
>CAJUFB010000021.1:23042-41639 GCA_910585805.1 uncultured Acetatifactor sp. | reverse complement strand
CTCGTCCTACAGCGACGCCGAATCCCGGAACTCGTCCTACAGCGACGCCGAATCCTGGAAACAGACCTGACAGTACAGCGGTTCCGGCACCTGGCGGTCGGCCTGGAACGACATCCGCACCCGGCGGCCAACCCGGGGCAAACCCAGCACCCGGAGGCCAGGGAGGGACAAACCCCGTACCCGGCGGTCAGCCCGGAACGAATCCGGTACCCGGAGGCCAGGGAGGGACAAACCCCGCACCCGGCGGTCAGCCCGGAACGAATCCGGTACCCGGAGGCCAGGGAGGGACAAACCCCGCACCTGGCGGTCAGCCCGGAACGAACCAGACCCCTGACGGCCAGGAGGAAACGCAGCCCGGTACGGAGTCTGCCACTGGCGGGCAGGATGCTGCAGCTTCCGCCCCTGAAAGTCCTTCGGATGCGGGCAGCAGCACAGAGGGCGGTGCTGACAATGAAAATACAGCAACTATCATTGCCAGGATGGCGGATCCGGAAGGAAATCCGTACGTCGGCTATACCATGGAAATTCATTCTGAGCCCAAGAGCGCAGTCCTGGATCAGAGCGGGACGGCAGTGTTCGCCGATATAGAAGGCGGAAGCCATGTGATGTATGTGAAGGATCCGAAAGGAAATACGGCAGCCGCGCAAGAATTTGAACTTGCAGTAGGAGATACGGTGTCCCTTGCGGGCAGCCAGATCGCTGTGAAAGCCGGAGGAACTTATACACTCAGCATCCGGCTGGAAGACGACAGGCTGGAATTCCTGAGCCTGGAAGAAGGCGATACGCGAAATGGGCAGCTGTCGAAGGCCCGCAGCGGCATGAATCCGTTTTTCTGGGTCGTTATCGCAGCACTGTTCCTTGGTGTCTGCGGTTCTGGAGCCTGGGTTTACATGAAAGGAAAGAAACCTGATAAAAAGAATCGTTAGAAGAAAATAAAATAAACTGCCGCATCCA
Source organism: uncultured Acetatifactor sp. (assembly GCA_910585805.1). Taxonomy (GTDB): domain Bacteria; phylum Bacillota; class Clostridia; order Lachnospirales; family Lachnospiraceae; genus Acetatifactor. The sequence continues at coordinate 40,685 of CAJUFB010000021.1, read as the reverse complement.
GTCAATTTCCATATGCCGGATGCGGCAGCTTTTTTTATCGTTCACGGGTTTACTTCCCCGCAGCCTGCTGCGGGGAAGTTTATTGATACCGGAAACAAATTACAGCAGTTATTTTCCGACAGTTCTTAATGTGACTCGGTATGTAGCATAAATTCGAACTTTTCGTTGGAGAGAAGGAGCTTTGCTCCATGGGACAACGGGACTTCCGTGCCGCCTGGGATCATTTCCCCGTTTACATAGGTATGGTTGGTGGAATGGTTATCTACGATATAAAACCGGCCGTTCTTATTGATGATATCCGCATGGACGCGGCTGACAGTGGGATTGCCGCTGATACAATAATCCACATGACGGATCGCCTTGCCGATATGGAACACGGCCTTATCCACCGGGATTTGTTCATGATTGCTGCTGCGAATCAGATAAGGTTTCACTGTCTCGACAGACTGCAGCGCTGAGAGTACTACGGTTTCGTCTTCGCAACTGTCCTCATCCATGTCCACTGCATCGCTGTCAATATTGCTCTGGCCAGGTGTTGCTGAATCTGCTCCTCCCTGTCCGGAGGCGGATGCCGGCTGTGTATCGAACACGTTGAAACTGACGGATTCGATGGTATCTTTTAACGCGCCGAGATCCTGTATCGTCTTTTTGTTTACGGAAGCGTCCCGGAAAAAGCTGATGAATGCGTCTGAGATATCGTATTTGGACAATGCGTCCTGCAGGAGCAGTGTCGAAAGGCTGGTATAGGCAGACCTCATTGCCCGCATCAGGTCGTTGGAGGTATTGGAGGTATTGGCTAAAATGTTTTCGCCCTGGTTGAGGATCTCGCTCTTCACTCCGCGCTCTATATTGGGCTGGTTCGCTGTATCCCCGAGGTGCAGATTGTCCTCCAGCGACACAAACACGAGCTGCTTTCTGTTGTTGACAGCGGTGAGCAGTTCCAGGAAGCAGGCATAACTTTCGATGTAGCTCTGGCTGATAAACACAAGCATGGCGTCTGCACCCCGCACATTTCGCAACATGGGTACGATCCATCTGTCGTTCACCTTGTCAAATGCCTTGTCCGCATAGACACGCAGTCCATACTGCTTTTGGAGTGGCACGACCGCGTTCTTGAAGACCTGCCTCCAGTTGTCGCTGGCATAACTGATGAACACATACGGTTTTTGCCGGGAGCATTCTGTTATTTTCAGTTGTGTCTCCAGATATTGTGAGCGTTCGGTCTTTTCGCTTTCAGTTAATGGCATTGCGTTTCTCCTTTTCTCATGGATTTCTTTTATCTGGCTTCTATATTTTATACTGCATGCCGGTTGAATTTGCAGTGCAACCCGACTGCAGACCGCCAGCCAGGTACTATTCCTGAGGCATCAATGTAATCCTGACAGTCTGCAGTATAGTCTCATGACCATAAGGAAGTGTCTGCAGATTACAGGAACCGCTTCGCGACCCCTGTAATCCAAGAGAAATAACCGCTGCAGGTTCATAGCGGGTTTTATTGTATTTCCGAGGGTTTGCCTGAATAAGGAAATGCCTCCAAATAACCTACGCAAGTCTGTTGCAGTATCTACAGATTTTATCAGGTTTACTCTAAACAAAATGCGTAGGTTATTTTCCGGCAGTTCCTAAGTTGCAGCGGTTATTGTCCGACAATTCCTGACGAATGAGTGCTTCTGTAAAAGCAGGGCAAAAGGCAAAAAATGAATATACCTGCGAGTATATGTGTCCTTATTCAGGATTTTCTCTTTAAAAGGATAACATACAAAGGACTCATTTTCAAGCTTTAAACGTCATGGAGTATACTTGTTTTGGGCAGGATTTTTGGGTAGAACGTTGCTTTTCACGGGGCGGGGAAATAGAGCATGGTGATAAGGGACTCCTGGGAGTCCCTCATGCTTCCTGTTTAAAAAAGTCTTCACTGGAAGAAGATTTTGTTTTTAGGTTTTTTGAGATGGCCTGGCAGGCGATTATGCCGGGGCATTTTCGGTTTTTTCCACGGAGATGTTATACGGCCATCAGCACAAAGGCGATGATGCCGCCCAGGGCGTAGAGGCCATTGATGACGACGCAGAGTTTCATCAGGGTATGCTGTATCTTCAGCTTAAAGTATACAACGGCAGTGAAAATGCCGCTGATGATCATGAACGCCGCATAGCAGGATATCATGATTTCTGCCACAGGGGACTCCAGAGCCCAGGGGAAGCTGCGCAGAGGAAGGATTGTCCAGGGGATGAACAGCATCAGGGTGCAGAGGATGGTAAAAACGGTGGTTTTGGTGTTATTATTTTTCATAATGAGCCTCCAATCTGGTTTTGTAGAAGTAATTCATAGCAGGTATTGTTTTTAGTGTTATACTCGCGCTCAGAAACGTTTGCCAGCATAAATGTATAACGAGTGAGCGCTTCCGCGACACAGGACAGAAGAGCGGTAAAGGAAAGCGCTCACGAGTATAACCGATCATTGCGTTGGTTTCTGAATCGGGTCTGCTGTGATCATGAAGTTCCATAATGTCAGGCGCGAAACGGCAGCAACGGCAGAATTTTGCGGCATCGCATCTCAGTCATGTTTTTCGGCCGCACCGTACATCAGGCAGGCCAGCAGCAGACAGATCACGGTGATAACGATTCCCGCAGGCAGCAGCGGAATAAGCTGTATATGAGAGTCATAGATTTCCGGGGCAACCCGCCCGTACTCCGTCATCAGCATATAAAAAGGATAGTCGAAAGGATACCAGCACCAGAATTTCGTGTTCAGCATCAGTACCGAGGGGACAACGGATGCCAGCCCCAGGCCTGCCGAGAAAATGGGAGTCCGGATCAGGACACTGAGCATCCAGAACACAGCCGCCATGGGCAGGGCAGCCAGGTAAATCAACGCGGCAATCCGGCATACATAAGAAAAAGGAAGTACGAAATCATACTCATACAGCCTGGAAGCGAGCGCGGCTGCCCCATAGTAAGCCGCTACGGACAATATCAGCTGTACCACTGTTAAAAGTACTGTCACCAGGAATTTTGCAAGGCACAATCTCACGGAGCTGACAGGCAGGGACAGACTCTTCACAAGTCCCCGGTGAGACAGTTCCGTCTGATGAAGCAGCACGCTGCAGATGACCAGTGTGGCGGGAATCATGAACCATGCCATACCCATGTAGCCCTGGATAAAGAAATTGTATTCCGGCGCCACATTGTACTCGGTCATGATGAAATTTATGTCCGCGTTCAGGGCGGAGGGCAGCCACATCATGACTGCGGGAATCAGTAGAATCCAAAAGATTTTGGAGCGGCGGATTTTCAGCAGCTCCACACCAAACAAAGCGGGAAGGCCCGGAGTTGGTTTCCTCAGATTTGCCTTTTCAAAATCCGCATTTGAAGTGTCTGCCTTAATAAAGTCCTGTTTCCTGGGATTTGCTTCCTCAAAATTCAAATTCAATCTATTAGATTTCATTGAAAATACCTCCGTAATTTCGTATATATCATTTCTGCCGCATAAAACAGTGCCACCTCCGCCGCAGCGATGGACAGCAGACGCCAGGCCTCCCCGGAAGAAAACTGGTGCAGCATCCGGTAGGGCGCGGCGAAGGGAATGACTGCCATGACAAAATTCCCGAAGCGCAGCATGGAGGAAAAAAACACCAGTATCACTCCCGTTCCCAGACACATCCACAGATTCCTGCACAGGGAGGAGAGGAAGAGCATGGCTGCGGCAGTGGGGAGAAGCAGCGCCAGCTCAAAGCCCATGCCTTTCAGCAGAGTTCTGCCCAGGTCCGGAATCTCCGGGAAATAGCGGGTACAGCAGAAGAGCAGCGACAGAGTTTCCAGGCATATCGGCAGCAGGCAGGAGCAGAACAGGATACAGAGCTTTCCCGAAAATAAGCCGGAAGCTTTCATGGGCAGGGTTTCCGCCCGCTGGAAGCCGTTCTCCGCGTATTCCGTGTGGTACAGGATACAGGCGCCGCATACCAGCAGAAGGATGTTCAGCTGTGCCATAAGCTGCCAGTTGGCGTCCATCAGGATGGAGAAGGGGCTTCCTGACTGTGTGACGTATCTTTCTGAACGGACTGCCATATTCAGGACAGGAACCAGGCCTGCCAGCAGACCGCCGCCCAGGAAGGCGGGGACGTAGCCTGTGCGCTTCAGTTTTTTGGTTTCCAGGGCGGACAGGCGGATGGTATTTGCTGCTGCAGTCATATGCGTTCACCTCGATTCCGATTGTCGTCATCTATCATTGCCAGGAAAGTTTCTTCCAGATTGAAGGTGGGAAGTCCCGCAGCCTGAGCGGATTTTTCCAGTTCCTCCAACGTTCCCTCAAACAGCAGCCTGCCATGGTTCAGGATGCCGATGTCGTCGGCCATCAGCTCCACCTCCGGCAGCAGGTGGGAGGACACCAGAACGGTACAGTCGTACTTTTCCGGCAGGGAGCGGACCAGGGTGCGGATTTCATGGATGCCCACCGGGTCCAGGCCGTTTGTGGGTTCATCCAGGATCAGAATGGGCGGGTGTCCGATCAGCGCTCCGGCCAGTCCCAGCCGCTGCTTCATACCCAGAGAATATTTTTTTGCCAGCCGTTTTTTATACTGTGTCAGTCCTACCAGTTCCAGTGCGTCGGCTACGGCGGACCTGGGCAGCCCTAAGATGCGGCGGATGATCTCCAGATTTTCCTCCCCGGTCAGGTTTCCGTAGAAGGCCGGGGCTTCGATGAAGGAGCCGATATCCCTTAGAATGGAAATTCTGTCTTTTGGATATGTTTTTCCTTCAATTTGGAAAAATCCCTCCGTAGGGCTGGTCAGGCCCAGGAACATTTTCATGGTGGTGGACTTGCCTGCGCCGTTGGGGCCCAGGAAGCCGTAGACGCTGCCTTTGCGGATGTGGAGATTTAAGTTGGATACGGCGGTGAAGTCGCCGTAGGTTTTGGTGAGATTTTTGGTCTCTATAATGTTGGTGCTGCTCATTTGGGTGTCCCTCTCTTTCTTTTTTGTTTAGGAATTGTCGGAAAATAACCGCTACAATTTATTTAGGAAAAAGCCCAGAAATACAATAAAAATTGCTGCAAACTTGTAGCGGTTATTTGTAGACACTTCCTTGGTATGCCGAAGATGGTTTTGCGGGGGGTTCGTGAACCCTGTAACAAAAAGTATATTGTCTTCAGTTTACGGCAACCTTTCCGCAACCTTACAGTTACCTTACATTTTCCGGCGGATAACCTGCCTTGGCATGAGGAATTTGCTCTTAAGATTGAAAAAGTAAAGGAAACTTCAAGCTTTTGCCAGACTTTAGAAGTTTATTTATATCAGATGATTTGCCGGCTGGAAGGGAAACGGATTGTCATTTTTATGGGCTTAATGTATTGACGTTTTTATCGAAGGCACCCATGAAAATGATTGAAATCCAGGGATAAAATGTGTATACTATATTCAGAACGCAGCCAGTTATTGTAATGTCAACCGGAAGATCTGATGAAATGAAAGTGGATCTGAAACTGGAATTGGCATATGAGAGCGGTTTAAGGAGTGATACCATATGCGGAAATTAAAAGTATATTTAGATACATCTGTTATTAGTCACCTGATGCAGGAGGATGTACCAGAGAAAATGGCAGATACAAGACAATTATGGGAAATGTTTCAGGCTGGAAAATATGATGTGTATTTATCTACGGTGACATTAAGGGAAATACAGAGGTGTCCGGAGCCAAAGAAAACGCAGCTTATAGGCTATTTGAACGAGATACGCTTTACAATTCTGGATATAACGGAGGATATCACTGCAGTTGCAAATAAAATGATTGAAATGGGAATACTGACACAAAAGAGTTTTGATGATTGCCAGCATATAGGGGCAGCGGTTATAAACGAATGTGATTGTATTATTTCATGGAACTTTAAGCATATTGTAAATGTAAAAACAATCAGAGGTGTAAGGGCAATTACAAATTTAGAAGGATATAAGATGATTGAGATATGGAATCCTTCTGTGCTATTGGAAAGTGAGGGATAATTATGATTGCTGAACTTGATATCAGCCCGGATTTCACGGTGGAAGATATTCATAAAATTCGAGAGTATCATTATGAACTTACCAAAGATATGACAACACAGGAAAAAATTAATTTTTATAATGAAGGCGGAAGAGCTTTTTTAAAGGAAATGGAAGAAAGAAAGCTGCAGAAAGCATAGTGAAAATGTACAAGGGGATATGTCAGATGACATATAATGGTAAATGCGGGTATTTGACCGGGATTGAGACAAACAGAAATACCGATCAGAAGCGGCAATATGAGCTGTTGGTTCTTGACGTTATCTTTCTGGCGGAAGGTAAAGACGCTGTGAATCAGGAAATAAGGAGTATGTCTGTTTTGGACACGACTCCTTATTTTATTGTTTTCCGCAACCTTACAGTTACCTTACATTTTCCGGCGAATATAGGCATGAACGCGGAAACGTGGTATGATGGAAATGTGATATGAGCTGTTCACCGATGCTGCCGGGGATATCAGAAATTATAAAAACGTTGCAGTATAATTACAGAAGGCGGCAGAATGGAGAAAAGATGGAAAAGACAGAATACGATTACCTGAAACAAAAGAAAATACTCCTGGCAGACGATGAAGAGCAGCTGCGTGACATGGTGGTGTCCATCCTGGCGCAGGAAGGGTATACCCGGGTCCGGACGGCAGGAAGCGTAGGGGAGGCTCTGAGGGCTGCGGAGGAATGGAAGCCGGAATTTGCCATTCTCGACGTAATGCTGCCGGACGGGGACGGCTTTGCCCTGTTGGAGAAAATGCGGGAACTGGCGGATATTCCGGTATTGTTTCTGACGGCGAGGGGAGAGGAGGAGGATAAGTTCCGGGGTTTCGGCCTGGGAGCGGACGATTATGTGGTGAAGCCTTTCCTGCCGAAAGAACTGTTGTTCCGCATCGCGGCGGTGCTGAGACGTTCTTATAAGGAAGAAACCCCCAGAGTGCGGCTGGCAGCCTGCGAAATTGACTTTGCCAGGGCGGAGGTGCTGCGGGGAGAGCAGCATCTGCCGCTGACCGCCAAGGAATTTGAGCTGCTGAGCGTCCTCTACCGCAATGCGGGCCGCATTGTCACGATAGACGGGCTCTGCGAAGCCGCCTGGGGTGACAATCCTTACGGTTATGAGAATTCCCTGATGGCGCACATTAGAAGAATCCGTGAAAAAATAGAGGAAAATCCGTCAAAACCTGTATCTCTGCTGACCGTGAAGGGGCTTGGATATAAGCTGGTATTGCGGAAGTAAGGAAGTGTCCATAAATAACCGCTGCGAGCTTAAAGCCGTTTCCTTTGTATTTATGGGCTTTTTCCTGAAGAAGCTGCAGCAGTTATTTTCCGGCAATTCCCATGATGAAACAAAATAGTTACCGGACAGGAGAAATAGAACTGATATGAAAAAAACACTGCGCCTGATAAAGCGTTTTTTATTATTGGTCACCATCATTATACCCGTCCTGTTTGCTTTGAACCTGGCTTTATTTGTTGCCTTCACCTGGCGGGAGAGAAGCGGCAACGGAGGCTGGGAAGCAGCCAGAGAACTGGGCAGAGAGCTTTTAACAGACGATGGCGGCAATCTGTATCTGTCAGAAACAGGCGAACAGATTTTAACGGAATACCGTGCATGGGGAATTCTGGTGGAGGACGGCACCGGGGATGTAATCTGGCACAGCGACAATCTGCCGGAGGAAATCCCGCTGCACTGTTCCGCGGCGGAGATATCCTGGTATACCAGAGGTTATATCGAGGATTATCCCACCACGGTGGGAGCCAGAGGGGATGACCTGGTGATTCTGGGACATCCGAAAGATGCGTACTGGAAGCTGATGTGGAATACCTTCGACTACCATTCCATTGCGGAACTGCCGAAAATGCTTCTGAGTTTCCTGGGGATGAACGGCGTTCTGATTTTTCTGATCTATATGATACTGGCCACCCGTATCCTGCATTCGGTAAAGCCTGTGGTGGAGGGCATGGAGACGCTGCCCGCGGAGGAAGTCTATATTCGGGAGCGGGGTTTTCTGGCGGAAGTGGCTGCGGCGGTAAACCGGGTGAGCGAGAAACTGCGCGCTCAGGAGCGGGCTTTGCGGAAAAAGGAAGATGCCAGGGCAGGCTGGATATCCGGGGTGTCTCATGACATCCGCACGCCTCTGTCCATGGTGATGGGATATGCCGCAGAGATGGAGGAGGACACCGCACTGCCGGAGGAAGCCAGGAAAAAAGCCAGGGTCATCCGCCTTCAGAGCCAGAAGATGAAAAATCTGGTAGGCGACTTAAACCTTGCTTCCAAACTGGAGTATCGGATGCAGCCCGTAAAAAAGGAAACGCTGAACCTGACAGCCGTTTTGCGTCAGGCTGCCGCGGATTTTATGAATTTGGATCCGGAAGGCAGGTATCCGGTCAGCTTTCAATATGACGGAAATGCAAACAGATGTATACTTCAGGGCGATAAAGAATTGCTGCTTCGGGCAGTTTACAATGTGCTGAACAATTCACAGCTGCATAATCCGCAGGGCTGCAATATCAGCATGCAGCTGCAGGCGGAAGCGCAGACGGCATATATTCGAATTGAAGACGACGGCGTGGGCATCAGTGACGAACAACTGAAAAAACTGATGGATACGCCTCATTATATGATGGGAAGCGGAAGCGGACTGCAGCGCCATGGGCTGGGGCTGCTGATTGTGCGCCAGATTGCCGCTGCCCATGGGGGACAGGCGCGAATCGGCCATGGGCGCAGCGGCGGGTTTCTGGTGGAAATTATTTTGGATCTCCCTTTACGGAATTGTGTTCCCGATGCATAATTTTTCTGATGATGTTACCTCTCCGGAACCTGCATACCGGTGTCTGCCGTCTCGGACAGCGGAACCCTGCGGCGACAAGGCCCCGTTGTAGATACACAAAGCCATTTCCAGCTTCAGTGTGTCCATTAATTCTCTGTTTCCCGAGTCTTTCCGGTAGATTTGGACATTCCCAATACCTCCGGCTCCCGCCCGGACAGGGAAGTCCGGCTTTTGTCCGTCCGGTCCCTCGTATCTCAGCTGCAGCATTTCCGCCTTGGTGCAGCTTCCGGACACCTTCACCACCGCCCTTTTATTCTGGGCCAGAATATGCCAGACATATCGTTTCCCGGTCTCCTTTGTCTCCCATTTGCAGCGCGTAAATTCGAAATCCTCGCCCATATAAGTCAGCTGCAGCATAAGCCTTGGCTTCAGAGGAAACAGCAGGAATCTGGGGCAGAGCCCGTTCACGGCCAGAACGGAATGCCGCAGCTCCTGACCGCAGCGCTGGCTGGCAAGTTTTCCGCAGGCGAATTGAAACCAGGGCTTGTTAAAGCACCGTCCCCAGTGTTTGTCTGCATAGCCATAGCTTGTCTCGGGAAGAATTTCGTAGTGCACCCCGTCCAGATTGACATTACCGTAAAAAAAGCTGCGGATGCCCTCGCCGTGCCAGAAGCTGTCAAGCATATTCAGAGCCTGAAAAAATTTTCCACTCCATTTTCCCGTGTGACATGTGACGGCTTTTCGTATATTTACATCCCATTCCATAAATCCGCTGTCCGTCATGTAAGAGCGGCGTCTGGCTTCCTCCGGGGTGACTTCCACAAAGCCGGTGAGCCTGTCCTCACTGTAAAAGCAGCGTCCGGCCCGGCAATGGGCCTCCGGGTCGCCTTCCAGCTGCATGATCAGAGGATTGCCCGTGGCCTGCAGGGCGGAAACGGGATAAAAGGCATGCAGCTGCCGGCCGTCGTTTCCCTCCGCATCGGGAAAAACGCCGGCCTTTACCATTACATAAGAAGGCTTCAGCCCCTGCTTTTTGGAATGGGGATGTTGTCCCAGAATGGGCCTGCTGCCGCCTCTCCTGGGATTGACGATAAAAAATTCCACGAAAAAAGTACGGGTTTCTCCGGTTTCCGGCTGTGTCCCGGAAAAGGAATGCCACCACCGCATGTAGCCCTTTTTTGCCAGAGAGCGCCGGAGCATATTCGCATTTCTTGCCAGATCAGACAGGTTCATTCTTCATCCCGTTTCTTTGTCTTTTGGAAAACTGTATAAAATGAAAGAAAATCGTGCAATTTTACACAATGTCTCCGCATTTGATCATCTCAACATTTTGTAGCAAATAATGATATTATAATACTATATATTGAAAAAGACAAGAGTACCCGAAAGTGTTTTCGAATATTTCAAATAAATTTTAAAGCAGAACGCTGCGTTTTCACCGTACCGTAAGGAAAAGTGACCGTCTGCCTGGAAATATCTGGAAATCTTCATCAACAATATTGACAATTTTTTTCGTCCAAGATTATTAAAAATGACAATTTACAAAATAATTGATATAGTGTATATTCCTGATTGGATGAAATCAGATGTATACATCGGTACAATGATTGCATCTAAAATGTATCAGGATACGGTCCTGAAGAAAGGTGAGAATAGGGTGGTTTATATGCAGCAGGTATTTGTGAAATTTGATGATGTAGATCAGGTAAGGAATTTTGTGAATGCAGTGAGCACGGTGGAAGCGAACTTCGAACTTGGCTCAGGCAGACGGGTTGTGGATCCGAAATCGATTCTGGGTGTCTTTGCGCTGGATCTGGCAAGGCCGCAGCGGCTGGTGTGTGATTCGGACGATTCTGCGATGCTGGACAAAATCAGCCCTTACCTGCTCCAGGGAACGGCGTGCTGAAACTGTACGCCAGAAGGGAGTATTAGCGGCTTCCTGCCGGTGGGGCAGTGAAGCCGTGCTGAACCAAATCAGGCGCATGCCGCCTGTTTCATGTGCAACAGGACAGAACTTTACTCTGGTTTCTCCGTATCAGGAACCGGCGCAGGCCAGGTGTGCGTCCGGAGATGGAAAGCCGGAGTCTCCGGCTTTGTTTATCATAATATGCGCTCCGGTATTCGCCGGGCGTATTTCCCGTATATTTCTTACAGGTTTTCAAAAAATAAAAATAATCATTGAAGCCCGTCTGTATGGAGATGTCATTGATGGGCATTGATGATCTGGATCAGAAGTCGATCATATCCGTTTTTCGCAGCTAAATTTATATCAGAAATTTAAATTTAAAATCCCCTTGACAATCCATGGAAGTCGTGCTATCTTATAACTGGCCTCGACATGTCGATGCTCGACATATTAAACAACGACATATCAAGGCAAGACATATCAGGACAGGACATATTGAGAGGAGACAGAAAGGGGCAGAGAAATTGAATGATGTGCTGCGAAAAAAATACATACCCATGACCGAGACAATCTACTATACGCTTCTGGCAGTTATCAGGCCCAGGCATGGATACGCCATCATACAATATGTCAACAGCCTGACAGGAGGCAGGATAATGCTGGGAACCGGCACGCTCTACACCATGGTGGGGCGCCTGACCGCAGACGGCGTTATTGTGACGGTACCCGGAGCCGATAAGAAGACCTACCAGATCACAGGGGACGGCATGGAGCTGCTGCAGGAAGAGACCAGGCGCCTGGAACAGCAGCTGGCGGACGGGCAGAAAATGCTGGCAGGGGGGGTATTTACCGTATAGAAGCCGCAGGACAGAGAACCGGCTTGATCAAATTACTGATAAAAAGGGATTTGCTTTTGTCATGCTGTCCCTGTCACAGAGGGATTTTCATATAAGCGAGGAGGATGAGAATGAAACTGGAAGTAAAAGATATCCGAAAAACCTTCGGAGACAAAGAAGTGCTCCACGGCATCAATTTCGCTGTGGAGAGCGGAAGGGCGCTGGGACTGCTTGGCAGGAACGGCGCGGGAAAGACCACTACGATCCGTATCCTGATGGACGTATTTCACGCCAACAGCGGAGAGATCCTGCTGGACGGCAAACGATTTATACAGTCAAAGCATCAGATCGGTTACCTGCCGGAGGAGCGGGGGCTGTACCCCAAAAGGACGGTGCTGGACCAGATGATTTATCTGGCTGCCTTAAGGGGAATGAAATCCAGGGAGGCAAAGGAAAGCGCCATGAAATGGGCTAAAAGGCTGGAGGTGGACGAATACGTCGCAAGGAAGCTGGAGACGCTTTCCAAGGGTAATCAGCAGAAAGTGCAGCTTGCGGCCACTCTGGTGTGCAACCCGGAGATCGTGATCCTGGATGAACCCTTCAGCGGGCTGGACCCGGTGAATTCCCAGATCCTGAAGGATGTGGTGAGTGAGCTGATCCGGGAGAAACGCCTGGTGATATTCTCCAGTCATCAGATGAGCTATGTGGAGGAATTCTGCGACGACATTGCTGTAATAGACCACGGACAGGTAGTAATGGCGGGAGAGCTGAAGGAGATCAAGAAGGAATACGGAAAGAACCGCCTGATGCTGGCAGCGGAGAACTACTCTCTGGATAAACTGGCAGAGAAGACGGAACGGGAATGGGGCTCTTATGTAGGCATTTCCGGAAGAAAGAAGGAATTCCTGATTCTGGAACTGAAGGACGGAGCAGACAGGCGGGGGTTTATGGAGCAGCTGGTGAGATCCGATGTGGAAGTAGAGAAATTCGGCGGATATGAGCCGTCCCTGAACGATATTTTTGTAAGTAAGGTAGGTGAGGAGGAAGCATGAACAGATTTTTCATTGTATTGCGTTATGAACTGAAGGAATATTTTACCAATAAGGTCTTCATGGTCCTGACTGCCGTGCTGGCGGTGTTGGGAGCGGCGCTGCTGTTCCTGCCCCGGTTTGTGGATATGTCCGATTTTACAGGTGTGCAGATCGTGGGAGGAGACAGCGGGGAAGAGGTGCCGAAGGAAGAGGGAGAACAGGCAGTTTATGTGTATCTGGACCAGGCGGGCGTGGTGCAGCCTGAGATTCTGGGACAGATGTTTCCGGAGAGCGACTGGAGAGAAGCGGCGGACGAAGCGGAAGTCAGGGCGGCAGTGGAAGCCGGGGAGGCGGAAGCAGGCTTTGTGGTCACAGGAGCGGCGGAATATGCGTATTATGTTTTTAACAAATCCATGACGGACAGAAATACCGCGGTTTTCGGCGAAGCGATGAAGCTTTTCTACCGGATGGACTATTGCCGCACCGCAGGCTGGAATCTGGAGGAGATCGCGGCCATGTATGATGTCCCCATTGAGGTGACGGAGAATGTGCTGAACAAGGATTCGGGAAGCAACTACTGGTACTGCTATGTTCTGGTGATCATCGTATTCATGCTGATCGTGTATTACGGGCAGATGATCGCGGTGTCCGTTACCAATGAGAAGAGCAACCGGGCCATCGAGGTGCTGGTGACCAGTACTTCTCCCAACAGTCTGCTGTTCGGCAAGGTGATAGCCGGGGCTGTCGGAGGCGTCTTTCAGATGGGCGTGGTGCTGGGAGCCACTCTGATCTCCTACCAGGTGAACCGGGAGCAGTGGGGCGGAATGCTGGATATGTTTCTCCATATCCCGTCGGAGGTGCTGCTGGCGTTTGCCTTCTTCGGACTGGGCGGGTACCTGTTCTACGCGTTCCTCTATGGCGCAATGGGAGCTTTGGTCAGCAAGACGGAAGATATCAGCAAGAGTGTTTCCGGATTGATGGTAGTGATCATGGCAGTGTACTTCTTCTCCCTGGTGCAGCTGACCAATGTGGACGGGCAGGTGATCCGGATCCTTTCGTTCCTGCCGGTCAGCTCTTACAGCACCATGTTTGCGCGCATCGCAATGGGAACGGTGGCACCCTGGGAGATCATCGTGTCATTCCTGATACTGGCGGTGTCCATCCTGGGCACAGGGATCCTGGGGGCGAAGATTTACCGTATGGGTACTCTGCGGTACGGTAATCCAATCAAGATCACTTCCGCATTAAAAGATCTGAAGAAAAGCGAATAAAGCCCCGGAAAGACAGAGAGACAAAACAGATATCTGCCAGGGCAAAAAGAGACAGTACCGGTTAGCGGCTACTGTCTCTTTTTATACTGCGCACCGTTTAAATTTGCAGTACAACCTTACGTTCTTTCAACGGCTGTTTACAGTGTTTTACTGCACTTCCTTATCTGGAGTGTGTCTGCAAAAACTGCAAAAATTGAGAAGCAAGCTCAGGGTCATAAATCTTTCCGCTGTCTTCCAGCAGCTTCCGCAGGGTCTCTTCTATCGTGTGATATCCGCCTCTGACCGTGGGATGGGTATGGCGCACATAATCGCTGGCAAGGCGGATGATCCTGGCTTCAATGGGAATATTTTTGCCTTTCAGGTTGTTGGGATAGCCGCTGCCGTCCCAGTTTTCATGGGAGCAGTGAATGATATCCGCGATCTTGTAGAGTTCGTCAAACTGCCTTGCCATGGTATAACTGTGTGACACATGCATATGAACCTGGGAGGTTTCTTCCTCCGTTCTGGACTGACCGCGTATGACAAAGGATTCGGGCAGCTTTGCCATGCCGATATCCTGATATCGCGCGGCAAGGCTGATCTCCCTGGCCTGTTCTTCCGAAAATTTCAGGTACAGGGTAAATGCGCAGGTAAGCACCACGGTGCTCTCCACCACTTCCCTGTTCAGAACCTGCCGGTCATACAGACGGTCCATGATGTAGTTGGGGATGCGCAGCTCATGCTTCAGGGCGGTTTTATTCTGGTACATTTTCACATCTGCCCTGGAGAAACAGTCCAGGAGAGTTTCCGTCTCACTGTTCCATTGGGCTGCCCCCAGTGCTACGGACAGGGGAAGGGTGAGGCTTTTGTCCAGGCTGCAGTTGCGGGCCACCCGTCTGCAGTAGTCAAGGGCGGTTTCCAGAGTGGTGTCAGGCAGGAGGACGCGGAATTCGTCGCCGCCGCATCTGGCCACCAGCCAGTCGCTTTTAGCCAGGTCATCCATGATCTTTGCGATGGTCTGCAGGAGCAGGTCTCCAGCTTCGTGGCCGAAGATATCGTTAGTCAGTTTCAGAAAATTGGCATCTGCCGATATCATGCAGATCGTTCTGTCTTTTTGGCCGGAATAGACAGAGAGGGCATCTTCAAATTTTCGTCTGTTATACAGTCCGGTCATTGAGTCCCGCTCCGCAAGCTCTTCCAGGATATTCTTCTCCTGAAGGTACAGGGATTCCTGGTCTTCCAGCGAGTTGACAGTGGATCTCAGACTTCTGTTCGTCCAGACTAACTTGCAGAAATGTCCTGTTACCAGGCTCAGCAGTTCCAGTATATGGTTCAGCTGCGCAGTGTTTATCAGCGGCAGCTCATGAATCCTGTTCAGATAAGCCGTTTCGTCTGTCCGCAGAGAACGGGCGACTTCCCGGAATTTGTCGTCGCTGACATGGTTTTCTGCCAGGCGAATCCCCTCTATTAATATGTACGCCGTGGAAACTTCCTCCAGTGTAATGCGGACCAGTGCGTCTGTCAGTCCTGTTACAGGGCAGTGACGGACACAGACGGCGGATTCCTGCCAGGCGCAGAGTTCTGTGATAAACTGTCCGTAGGCAGAATCGGCGGTGGGGGATGTCCTGAATATTTCACGATAAAAGCTGCTGTAACGGTTATCGCGGACGAGCAGCTTTCCGGAGGATGTCAGTATACGGATGCCGGCCATCATGGCAATGGACAGGGCATCTGTCAGCTCCTGCAGAGAACCGATATCAGGAATATCGGAAATCGGGTTTTTCATGGCTCACCTCCTGCTTTGGGATGATCGCGAGGTATTTTGATCACTTTCTTTTCGTATTATTATACTGTTTTGCGCCTTAAAAATCAAGGCATTAGTTCATAAAGCCAGATACCCCAGTAACTGGTATCCGTTTCGTAATATCCCAGGAAACGAAGCCCCCTTTCTTCGGCATCCAGGATCTCGCCTCCGGAAAACAGATATTCGCAGCCCAGGCTTTTCAGCGCGTCCAGGTCAAAGGCCAGATTTTCATACTGTACGCCGCTGTTCTTCTGAAGCATCCAGTAAGTGCCCGAGATGCTGTTGAACAGGTAGCATCTGCTGCCCCAGCAGTCAAAATACACTTTTGCTTCCTGGTTTTTGTCCAGCTCCCCCGCTATTACCTGCCTGAAGCGATGCTTGTATTCCAGCGGGTAATTATTGGAATATCCGTCCGCCGTGGAGAAGCCGTGCATCAGCGCAGGCGCCGGGCTTATGCCCAGATGGGCGACCCGGTATTCGGACCTATCCCTGCCGATGACGTTTTCCAGCCGCATCATCAGATCTTCGGAATAGAAGCTTTCCCATGACACGTATCCGGTAATGCCGCTGCCGTTGTTGATCTGATTTACATTCATATAAAAGTAGGAATTTACCTTGATCAGGTTTAAGGTCGGCAAAAGCAGCAGAACCAGCGCCGCCGCTTTGCACCAGACGGCAATTCCGCTTATTTTCCAGAGAAAACCGAACACAAGGGCAAATTCCAGATACCACAGTGCCGGATACAGCCAGTAAAAACGCTCTGCCTGAAAATAGTGGAGAAATCCGTTCACGGAATTTTTGAAGTCAGTCACCGGAGAGGATTTGCAGAAAGCGTAAAAGATGGCAATGCCTGCCAGAATCGCCATGCCGGCAAGGGCCAGACGGTACAGCTGACGAAGTTCCGGTTTCAGGCGTTTCCTTTTTCCAAGGAACAGGCAGTAAAGGCCCTCTCCAAACAGCAGCAGGACAATGGGCAGGATCAGGTGATCGTGCAGCGTCTCCGCGTGCTGGGCGCTGTGGAGGAAGACGTCCTTTACAGTGGACCAGAAAGCCATGGGCGCGTTTACCAGTTCGTCCCTGTGGCTGGCATAGCTGCTCTTGCCCAGAAGCAGTTCCGTGAAGAGCCTGTGGTTTACGATCAGATATACGCCGGTCAGCGCGGCGAAGCCGCAATATACATGGATATTGTGCCGTTTCCGGAGGAGACGGACCAGAATATCCAGCAGCCAGAAGCTCAGCACCACATAACCGATGAGAACCAGATGCGTGGTGAGGCCGAAAAACAGGATCAGAATATAAGCTGCCCTTACATGCCTTTTTTCGGACAGCAGAAGAAAGGCATAGAGCAGAAGCGGTACGCCCATGATCGACAGACCGTATACCGGTTGGACGGGAAGCATGCAGAAACATCCTGAGACGGCAAGCGCCAGGATGCTGCTTCCGGTAAGCTTCTTCACAGTGCCGTACATGCCGTGGAAACCGCTGGCGCAGACGATCAGGTACTGTGTCAGAAATGCGGGCAGAGCCGGAAGCAGGCGGTACAAGGGAATGAACAGGATCGCCGAGGGCTGCATTCCGCTTCTGCCGATGCCGCCCAGCAGTTCAGGGAACACATCCGAAGCGTCAAATAAATGTCTGGCATTCAGCACATAGGTCAGAAGTGTTTCGTCCAATTGGTCATGGATGGGAAATACGCTGCCCTGTTTCAGTACGAGGTATGGGCAAAAAAGAATTATAATAAACGGAAAACCGATTACCCATAAGGGGGCGCTGTCCAGCCATATGAAAAAACGGTTGAGAATGCCTGCTGATTTTTTTACTTGCAAAAATGGTCTCATTATTCTCCTTAATTTAGTCGCTGCGCGACGGCTCTAAAGAGTAAAGTCCCTTCGGCGCACATATACGAGAGAAAATTTCATTCGGAAGAGCACTCATGAAATTTTCTCTCGTGCGCCTTCGTGACTTTACTGTATTTAGTCGCTGCGCGACGGCTCTAAAGAGTAAAGTCCCTTCGGCGCACATATAC
>CAJUFB010000021.1:0-22942 GCA_910585805.1 uncultured Acetatifactor sp. | reverse complement strand
TCGGAAGAGCACTCATGAAATTTTCTCTCGTGCGCCTTCGTGACTTTACTGTATTCAGTCGCTGCGCGACAGCTCTGAAGAGTAAAGTCCCTTCAAGATTTTCAATATATGTCCGGCGGCGGGGGCGGGGAGCTACAGGTACAGGCCGCCCCTGAGAAGAACGACGAAATAGTCTATCCCGCATATCAGGTGGGCGGCATAGACGCCCCACTGCAGGGTCAGCTTCCACAGCGGCTGACTGCGGGTCAGCGTGGCTTTTGCCAGACAGATCAGGCTCACGGTGTAAGTGAAGAAAAGCCCGTGCATGTACCCCCAGGCGAAGTTCAGATGGGGCATGCGGATGCCTTTTTCGTAGAGAAAGAGCAGTGTGGCAAGCCCGATCAGGAGAAACTGCCATGAAAACCGGTACTGGGTCCACAGCGTCTTCTCTTTGCCTCTCAGCGCAAGGACGGTCAGCGGAAAGGCCGTAGCGAAGAGGATGGAAAGGGGGATATTGCCGGAGGCCGTGGACCAGGCCTTCAGAAAGGCGAAGCCAATGCCTGCTTCCGCATTGTCCGGCTCAAACACGACCACAAACTGGTAGATCAGTACCAGAAAAGTGGGAATAAAGTAGATGCCCAGCTGAAAAAAGGCTTTGACCCCCTGAAACTGTCCGGCGATCAGTCTGTAAAGCATGAGAATGCCTGCAGCGGCGCACAGGATCAGAGTAAAGCTGGGCTTTGTCATGGTAGTCATGAGCAGGAACAGGGAGAAGAGGAGGTATTTGGGGTGAAACCATTTGTTCTCTTTTTCATAGATTCCCAGCACCTCTGCAAAGAGGAAAAAGGCGGGAATGGAAAAAGGGCGTGCCGCAAGGTAGGTGGCATTGTGATAGGGGTTAGGTGTAAACGTTCCTCTGTAGCGGTAAAGATAATTCTCCCCGATCTCGTTGTAATGCCCAAGATAGGATGGAGGGAAAAGCATGGAGACAAAGAGCAGGGAAAAGGTGAGCAGGATAGATAACCAGCTTCTGCCGGGATATTTTTTCACTTCCAGAAAGGAATCCAGATACCATTTTAATACGAGGACGGAAAGACCGTTCAGAAAAGTGGCGGCAAATGCCAGCGCATGTTCCGGTGTGGTAAAGAGCATAAAAAAACTCCCTGTCCGGAACAGAACAGGGTACGGGAACCTGTAGGCTACTTCTATTCCCTGTATGGTGGAGAGGTAATCGGTAATATCCGAGATATATCTTCCGGCGTAACGCACTGTCTGACGATGAAACAGAAATAAAGTAACCGCCAGATAGGCCAAAAACAGCAGTATGAAAAAAACGTTGCTCAGGTAAGATTTTCGGTCTTTCACAGGCATGAATTCCTTTCCCTTTCTGAAATATACAGGAACCGCTTCGCGGTCCCATGATCGGACCGGCAGAGAAAACAGCAGTTTCTCATAAGCTATACTGCTTAACAGTTTATACTGCACGCCGGTTGAATTTGCAGTGCAACCCGACTGCAGATCGCCAGCCAGGTACTTTCCCTGAGGCATCAATGTATACCCACAAACGCAAATAATTGCCGTCTGCAGAGTATAACGAGTGAACGCATCGCGGCATTCCAGAGCTGAAAGCGGCAATTAAATGCGTTCACGAGTATAAATCCTGACGGTCTGCAGTATAAATTTCCGGGTAACCTGACTGCATAACGCCGGCCATATACGTTTAAACAATGCAGTAGGGTAAAGTCTGGCGTTATGTAGTATATCTTACTGCCGGAGCCTTATTTTGTCAATATTGAAAGCGGGAAGAGAATTGACATTTACAAAGGAAAGTGGTATCATGATTCTGGAATAAATACATATAGTGAAGAGTAATGGTGGCAGAATGGAAAAGCGACAGATTTTGATTGTAGACGATGAATACATAAATCGTGCGTTACTTGCAGAAATGTTTCATGACGACCAGGAGGTCTATGAGCTGATAGAGGCGGAAAACGGCCAGGAAGCGGTTCAGAAGATTGAGGAAGGCCATGATATCGTGCTGATTTTGCTGGATATCGTCATGCCGGTCATGGATGGTTTCACGGTGCTGGAGTATATGGAACAGAAGGGGCTTCTGAAGGAGATTCCAGTCATTCTGATTACAGGTGAGACGATTCAGGACAGTGAGGACAGGGCATATTCTTTCGGCGTTGCGGACGTGATTCATAAGCCTTTCTACCCTCATATCGTCAAACGCAGAAGCAGCAACATCATCGAGCTGTACCAGAACAAGCGCAACATGGAGATGCGCCTGAAGGAGCAGGAGATAGCAATCCGCGCCCAGGAGAAGGAAATCCGTGAGGCCAATGAATTTATGATCGATGCCCTCAGCTCCGTGGTGGAATCCAGAAGCGCGGAAACAGGAGACCATACCAAGCGCATCAAGTTCTATACCAGGATCATGGCGAACTGCCTGAAGGAGCACTTTCCCCAGTACGGCCTGACGGATGTCCAGGTGGACGGGATCTCCAGGGCTTCGGTGCTGCATGATATCGGCAAGATCGGAATTTCGGATACCATCCTTCTGAAACCGGGGCGCCTGACCAATGAGGAATTCGAGATCATGAAGACGCATACTACCATCGGGTGCGATATGCTGGAGAAGCTCTACCGGAACCGGACAAGCGAATTTTACAGTTATTGTTATGAGATCTGCCGGCATCATCATGAGCGATGGGACGGAAGAGGGTATCCTGACCATCTGGCAGGAGATGCCATTCCGCTCAGTGCGCAGATCGTTGCCGTCGCGGATGTCTATGATGCGCTGGTCAGCCCCAGGGTATATAAGAGTTCATTTACGAATGAGAAGGCATTTGAGATGATCATGAACGGTGAATGCGGTCAGTTTGCTCCGGATATTCTGAAATGTTTCGAACTTGCCAGGGAGGATTTCTTCAATATAAATAAAGTGATTGGAGCATTCGAATTATCGTGATAGAAGCAGGCAGCAAAGAAGCGACCGGATTTTGCTGCCTTTTCTTAATCGTATGGAAAAGCAGCGGACGGCTGTCCGCCGGCATGGGTGAGGCATGGTATGGGAGAGGGTGAAAGCGGCGCGTTTTCCGCAGAGGATGCGCTGGAGATAATTCTTGAGTTTGACAGGACAGGCAAAATTTCATACGCAAATGCGTCGGCGCGGAATAAGCTGGGGTATGAAGAGCTGAGGGGGCAGCATATCAGCGCGCTTTTTCCGAATGCGTTCCGAATGACAGACACCGGCTTCGAATCCGATCTTTCTTTCGGAGACGGGACGGGACATCTGGTGATTTACCGCGGAAACAGGACCTGTTTCCCGGTGGAAGCGAAGATAAAGGAGAATGCGGACTGCCCGGGGACGTTTATCTGTATGGCCAATGACATCCTGGAACGGGAGCATCTGGGAAGAGAGATCGGCCAGGTGCGGGAAGAGGCCAGGCAGGCTGCCAGGCTCAAGTCGGAGTTTGTGGCAAATGTGACGCATGAGCTGCGGACTCCTGTGAACGGGATCCTAGGCAATGTGAGGGAACTGTTGAACCATGTGACGGATGTACAGACGGTAAAGACGCTGCGGCTGGTTGAGCGCTGCTGCGGTGATATGAACAAGATCATCAATAATATTCTGGATTTTTCGAAGCTGGATGCGGGGAAATTCATTCTGGAGCCGCGCCGTTTCCATTTCAGGAGTATGCTGGATTATGTGAAAGCCCAGCATATCAGCAGGATTACCGAAAAAGGCCTGGATTTCTTTATGACGGTATCGCCTCAGGTGCCGGAATACATAATTGGGGATGAACTGCGTATCGTTCAGATTCTCAATAATCTGCTTTCCAATGCATTGAAATTTACATCTGCGGGAGAAATTGCGCTTCAGGTGCTTCGCACGGCACAGGTGGAAGATAAGGTGGAGCTGTTTTTTATCGTGTCCGATACCGGTATCGGGATCGGGGAAGCGGATATGGATAAACTGTTCCGAAGCTTTTCCCAGGTGGATGCATCCATTTCCAGGAAATACGGAGGCACAGGCCTTGGACTGAGTATCTGCAGGCAGCTTGTGGAATTGATGGGCGGCGGAATCGAGGCGGAAAGCAAGCAGGGTAAAGGGAGCACTTTCTCTTTCTCCATATGGGCGGAGGCAGAGGAAGAAGCGCTGCCGGAGGAACCCGATGATGTAAAGGCGGCTTTCATGCACATGGCAGTCCATGAGGACGGGGCCGTGCAGGAGAAGGGTGGCGGACGGGAGTACGGCACACCGGAAAATCAGGAAGCGCTGAAGCGGCATCTGTCCAGACTTATATTAAGTGTGGAGATGGAAAACTGGGAAAAGGCCGAGATGTTTATGGAGGCTGTACGGCAGCTGACGGAAGGAGCGCCTCCCGATGTCAGGCGGCAGGTCCTGCGGCTGAAGATGGCTGTTCAGAAAGAAAACTATGACAAGGTGATGGAGGAATATCAGAAGCTGGGTATCTGTGATACGTCTTTTTAGAGTGATATTGCGGCTCCGGTTCATAAAAGCGGGAAGGAGGTGGAGATATGGAGAAGCATGGGCGGAACATGGAAAAAGTCCTCATTGTGGATGATCTGGAAGTGAACAGGCTGGTTCTGGCGGAGATCATCCGGGAGATGGGATGCAGCCCCATCCTGGCGGAAAGCGGTGAAGCCGCACTGGAAGCGGTGAAGGAAAACATTCCGCAGCTGATTCTGTCCGATATCTCCATGCCGGGGATGGACGGCTACGAGTTGTGCCGGCATCTGAAGGATCATGGGAGGACCCGAAACATTCCTGTTATCTTTATCTCTGCTTTTGACCATCCTGAGGATGTGGTGAAAGGCCTTGGTCTGGGCGGGGCGGATTATATTACGAAGCCTTTTGTGCCGAAGATCGTCCAGGCGAGAGTGGGCGTTCACCTGAGCCTGTACAGGGCGAACCGTGAACTGAAGGAAACGAACAGGCTGCTTCAGGTTTCCGTGAAAGAGCAGTTAAAGCAGATTGAACAGGAGAAGAAGGATGTGCTGTATGCTCTGGCTGCCATTGCGGCGCAGAATTCCTGCTACAGGCGGGAGCATATTGAACGGCTGAGCAGAAACTGCAGTATCCTTGCCCAGGGGATGCAGCTTTCACCGCTGTACGAAGATCAGATTTCGGATGCGTATATTGATACCATAGAATTGGCGGCGCCTTTGTGTGATATTGGGAATATCGGAGTCCCGTGGGAGCTGCTCCGCAAAAACGCGGCTCTGAGTGATGAGGAACGCAGAATCGTGCAGAAACACACGGAAATAGGGGCAAGACTTCTGGGAGACCTGCATGTGGGCAGTGATTACAATGATTTTCTGAGCGTGGCGGTGGATATTGCGCATTACCATCACGAGAACTGGGACGGGAGCGGGTATCCGAAGGGGCTTAAGGGGAATGAGATTCCGCTGGCGGCGCAGATCGTTTCTGTGGTGGAGGTCTACTGCGCGCTGACCGAAAAGAAAAATTACAGCAGGGAAGAAGCGCTGGAGATCATGGGCAGAGAGGCGGAAGTGAAGTTTAATCCCGACGTTTTTCGAATATGCAGGAAAATATCCCGTCAGCTTTGCTGAGCAGGATGTGCAGGTTATTTACAGGCTGTTGTCAGCCGATATTTATAGAGATATTTTTTTGGGGCGCGTTTTTATCCGGAAGCGGAGAGCCTGCTTCCGATCAAGATATAATATGTGCAGCAGGAGGTATGAGAAATTGTGATTAAGGATGATGAGTTTCAACGGATATCTGTTTTCATGAAGCAGCGGTACGGGATTGACCTGAGCCAGAAGAAGGTCATCGTAAACGGACGGCTGGAGAACTATATCAAGAGGGGCGGCTGGCACAGTTTCGATGAGTTTATGAATGCGGTGGAGCATGACGGCACCGGTAATCAGGAGAAGATGCTGGTAAACTTTCTGACGACCAACCATACCTATTTTATGCGGGAATTTGAGCATTTTGATTTTTTCAGGAGCGAGGTGCTTCCCTGGCTGAAGCAGAAGGAGGCCGCAAGGAAGGATCTGCGGATCTGGTGCGGCGCGGCATCCTCCGGTGAGGAGCCGTATATGATCGCCATGGTCCTGGCAGAGTTCTTCGGGATGGAGAAGTCCCAGTGGGACACTAAGGTTCTGGCCACGGATATCTCCACCAAGGTGCTTCAGAAGGCTCTGGCGGGGGTCTATACGGCGGAACAGCTCAAAAGCGTTCCTCCCCAATGGAAAAAGCGCTTTTTTAGATCGGTGGCAGGCGGGACTCAGTACCAGGTTACACCGGAACTGAAGCAGGAGGTTATCTTCCGGCAGTTTAATCTGATGGATCCGTTTCCCTTCAGGAAAAAGATGCACACCATATTTTTGAGAAACGTGATGATCTATTTTGACGAGAAGACGAAGCGGGAGCTGGTTCAGAAAGTGTATGACACGTTGGAACCCGGGGGATATTTCTTCATAGGGACCACGGAGACCATAGACAGGAACAGTACGCCGTTTCAGATTATCCAGCCGTCGATATTCAGAAAATAAGAAAGGGATTGATATATGCAGCCAATCAAGGTTTTAGTCGTAGACGATTCCATTGTATTCAGGGAGCTTCTGGTGCAGAATCTAAGTAAGGATCCCGCGATCAGAGTGGTGGCGACAGCTAAGGATCCCTTTGAGGCAAGGGACGCGATACTGGCGCACAATCCGGATGTCATGACATTGGATGTGGAGCTTCCCAGGATGAACGGGATTGAATTTCTGCGCAAGCTGATGCCTCAGTATCCGCTGCGGGTGGTGGTGATCAGTTCTCTGAGTGACAAGGTATTTGACGCAATGAGCGCAGGGGCTGTGGATTTTGTGGCAAAGCCTGCCGTGTCGAGCCGCAGGCAGCTGGAAGATTTTATCAGAAATGAGCTTCTGGTGAAGATTAAGATCGCGTCCGCCGCCAGGATCGGTAATTATAAGAGGCCCGTGATAACGGAGCAGCAGTATCTGTCCTCCAGCAAAAAGAATCTGTTGGTGGCGATAGGGGCCTCCACGGGGGGGACAGAGGCGATCTTCAATGTGGTCAAGGATTACGGAACGGATATTCCGGGGATTGTATGCGTGCAGCATATGCCGCCCGGTTTTACCGCCATGTATGCAAAGCGGCTCAATGACCAGTGCCGTATCCGGGTGAAGGAAGCGGAGACCGGAGACAGGGTGATGCCCGGGCATATGCTGATTGCGCCGGGAGGCGACAGGCACATGCATCTGGTGAAGGTGGGGGACGGCTATCAGGTGGAAGTGAAGCCGGGACCCAAGGTGAACGGACATTGTCCGTCCGTGGAAGTATTGTTTGAATCCGTTGCGAAAGCGGCGGGTGCCTCGGCAGTGGGAATCATACTGACAGGAATGGGAGGCGACGGCGCAAAAGGACTTTTGTCCATGCGGAAAGCCGGTGCCAGGACCATCGGACAGGACGAATCCACCTGTGTGGTTTATGGAATGCCCAAAGTTGCTTATGATCTGGGAGCGGTTGAATATCAGGAGAAACTCTCCGATATAGCCGGAAGGACATATGCATTGCTTAATAAAATGTAAAGGAGAAAGAACATGAAGATTCTATTGGCGGAAGACGACTTCGCGACAAGGAAATTTATGGCCGGCTTTCTCTCCAAGTATGGTGAATGTGACATCACCGTGGACGGAATGGAAGCGGTGGACGCGTTTATGATGGCTTTGGAGGACGGCGAACCGTATGATCTGGTATGCCTTGACATCATGATGCCGGTCATGGACGGATATCAGGCTCTTATGGGTATCCGGAATCTGGAAAAGCAAAGGAATATTCCTGAAGACAAAGCTGTAAAGGTAATTATGACCACGGCTTTGAATGAGGAGAAGAATGTGAAGATGGCGTTTGAACTGGGATGCACCATCTATTCCGGTAAGCCCATCGACCAGGAGCGGTTTGAGCAGGCAATGAAAAAACTGAATCTTATTTAATGTAAGATAAGAAAGGAGACACACATGGCTGACGATTTTAATACCGAAAGCATGTTGGATATGTATCTGTTTGAGAACGGCCAGTTGCTTGAACAGCTTCAGGAGACAGTTTTGGAACAGAAGGATGCAGAATGCTTCGATGAAGACAGCATCAACGAAATATTCCGGACCATGCATACCATCAAGGGTTCTTCGGGTATCATGATGTTCGACAATATCACGGCTGTATCCCACAAGCTGGAAGATATATTCTATTACCTGAGGGAATCACATCCTGATAATGTTCCCCATGTGGAACTGGTGGAGCATGTGCTGGAAGTAGAAGATTTCATCTCCAACGAGATGGAAAAGATCCGGAGCGGCGACCCGGTGGACGGGGATGCCAGCGGAATCATTGCGGATCTCGACAAGTTTCTTGACATGATTAAAAACGGAGGCGCGCCGACAGGGGAAAACGCCCCGCCGGAGAATGTGCATGAGGAGCCGAAGCATTTCTATATCGCTCCGGTAGCCACGGCCGCAAGCCGTTTTTACAAGATTTTCATTACCTTTTTCCCGGAGACGGAGATGGCAAATGTCCATGCGTACAAGACCGTGTATGCATTGAAGGAGATTGCCGAGGATATTCTGTATTCTCCGGAAGATATCCTTACGGACGAGAAGAGCGGCGAGATTATCATCAAGGAAGGCTTCCGTATCCTTCTCCAGGCTCAGTGTACCGAACAGGAAGTCCGGGATCTGATCGGTGTGGGATATGATATCGAAAAGGTCGAAGTCTACGAATGTGATGCGAATCAGTTCCTTCTGGGCTTTGACTTCGGCGACCAGGAAGCGGCGCCGGCGCCCCAGATCGACCTGGAAGCCAGCGTGGAGACAATAGAGGCGAAGGCGGAGGAAGCGCAGAAAGAGAAGACTGAGGAGAAGAAGCCTGAAGCGCCGAAGATTACGCCGGGTGACTTCGTTATCCAGTCCAAGGAGCCCGGAAAGCAGAAGAAACTTGCGAAGGATAAGCCCAAGGGAGAAAAGGCTTCCTTTATCAGCGTCAATGTAAGCAAGATGGATCAGCTGATGGATCTCATCGGGGAGCTTGTCATCTCCGAGTCAGTGGTACTGCAGAATTCCGACCTGAAGGTGCCCGGACTGAATCTTGACAACTTTAATAAAGCAGCGGCACAGCTGGCGTCTATTTCCACTGACCTGCAGAACGTGATCATGTCCATGCGAATGGTGCCGCTGACCAATACTTTCCAGAAGATGAACCGTATCGTGTTTGATGTGTCCAGGAAGCTGGGTAAAGATATCGAGTTCGTGATGGTTGGCGAGAACACCGAAGTGGATAAAAACATTATCGAGCATATCTCCGACCCGCTGATGCATCTGGTGAGAAATTCCGTGGACCACGGAATTGAGAGCAACGAAGACCGCGCGGCAA
This sequence comes from uncultured Acetatifactor sp., assembly GCA_910585805.1. GTDB lineage: Bacteria > Bacillota > Clostridia > Lachnospirales > Lachnospiraceae > Acetatifactor. The sequence continues at coordinate 13,536 of CAJUFB010000021.1, read as the reverse complement.
AGGGCAAGACAGAGAAGGGTAAGGTTACCCTGTCCGCCAGGACCGAAGCCGGCAAGGTGTGGATCAGCGTGGAGGATAACGGCACGGGACTTGACAGGGAGAAGATCATTGCAAAGGCCAGAAAGCAGGGCATTCTGGATCCCGGCAAGCCGGATGCGGCTTATACGGACAAGGAAGTATACCAGTTTATTACACTTCCGGGATTTTCCACCAACGAACAGGTGACCGAATATTCCGGGCGAGGCGTAGGAATGGACGTGGTAGTGCAGAATATCCAGGCAATCGGCGGCGCGCTGGAAATCGAGAGTACTCCGGGCCTCGGCAGTGTCATGAGCCTGAAGATTCCGCTGACGCTTGCCATCATTGACGGTATCGTCATGGAAGTAGGCACTTCTTCCTTTGTCATGGAGACCGGTGTAATCAAGCAGTTCATCCGCGTGAAAGAGGATATGATGGTGCATGAGCCCAACGGAGACGAATTTGTCATGATCCGCGGTGAGTGCTATCCCGTTATCCGCCTGGGCAGGTGGTACGGGCTGGAGGATTATCAGGAATCCGTGGAAGATGGCGTCATGCTGATCCTGGAGGTAGAAGACAAAAAAGTATGCCTTCTGGTTGACAAACTGGTGGGAGAGCAGGAAATTGTGGTAAAACCGATTCCTTCTTATATTAAGAAGGTCAAGGGCCTGTCCGGCTGTACGCAGCTGGGAGACGGCAGTATCGCCCTGATATTGGATGCCCCTGGACTTGTAGAGTAAATTTGAGGAAAGGAACGGTAAGCTTATGGACGAAACAAACAGATTGTTAGGACTGCAGGACGAAACAGGCAAGGGTTCGGAAAACAGTGATACACAGAAGGGTAAGTACATGATCTTTAAGTCCGGCCCGGAATACTTTGGTCTGGAAATCCAATATGTGCAGCAGATTATTCAATATCAGGAAGTGACAAAGGTTCCCGAGACGGAGGATTATATCAAAGGACTGATCAACCTGAGAGGAAGGATTATTCCCGTGGTGGATGTAAGGCTTCGGTTTCACCAGGGGGCATGTGAGTACAATGACAAGACATGTATTCTTGTCATCAATGTGAAGTCCACAACAGTGGGACTGGTGGTGGAGCAGATTGCCGAGGTGGTGGAAATCCCGGAAGAGAATATCCTGCCGCCGCCTACCATAGGGCGCGGTGATAAGGGGCATAACAAGTATGTCTACGGAATCGGCAAGGTGGGAAATTCCGTGAAACTGCTGCTGGATCCGGAGAAGCTGTTGTATGATGATGAGCCTGCGGACATGGAGCAGGCAGTATTGAGTGAAGAATGAGAGGTATGGAAAAATGAAGAATTTAACGATTAAGACAAGGCTGATAGGAGGTTTCTGCATTCCCATTTTACTGACTACGTTGAATGTAGCATTCGGGATGATGTCAATGCACAGGATTGCGCAGGCGGAAGCGCATGAGCAGGAGGCCGCTATCACAGGCTCCATGATTTTTTCCATTGCTGCGCTGATCCTATCCATTGCCATTACATTGTTTGTTGCGTATGACCTGATCAAAACGATCCAGAAATCCATGGTGCTGCTTTCCAATGCTGCAAAGGATATTGCAGTAGGCCGTGTAGATATTCATCTGGAGAAGTACAATAACGATGAGTTCGGTGACCTGGTAGATGAATATACCAAGGTGATTGAAAATATTAAGGACCAGGCGAAAGTTGCCGAAGAAGTATCCAACGGTAATCTGACAGTGACGGTGAACCCCAAGTCAGCGGATGACGTATTGGGCAACTCCCTGAAGAAACTGGTGGAGGATAACCACAATGCACTGAGCAATATCAGTGATGCGGGCTCCCAGGTGACTGTCAGCTCATCCCAGGTGGCAAGCGCCAGCCAGGCTCTGGCACAGGGCTCCACCGAACAGGCAAGCGCTATCCAGCAGATTACGGCTTCCATCGATGAGATTGCCGACAAGACAAGGCAGAATGCCGAACAGGCAAATTCTGCAGCAGGTCTGGTAATGCGCGCTATCGGCGATGTAAAGCAGGGAAATGTACAGATGCAGAACATGGTGTCTGCAATGGAGGATATCAACAAGTCTTCCGAGAGTATCTCCAAGATTATCAAGACCATCGAGGATATTGCATTCCAGACAAATATCCTTGCACTGAATGCGGCAGTTGAGGCTGCAAGGGCAGGCGAGGCAGGCAAGGGCTTTGCGGTAGTGGCAGAGGAAGTGAGAAGCCTGGCAGCCAAGAGCGCGGAAGCGGCAAGCGAGACATCTGCCCTGATTGAGGATTCCATTGACAAGGTGAATGCCGGTTCCAAGATTGCGGACCAGACTGCCAGGGCAATGGAAGAAATCTCAAAAGTGGTTCAGGAGAGCGAGCATATCATCAACGGCATAGCGGAATCTTCCAACTATCAGGCTACAGCGGTAGCACAGATTGAGCAGGCAATTTCTCAGGTATCCCAGGTAGTACAGACCAACTCCGCTACCAGCGAGGAATGTGCGGCAGCCAGTGAAGAATTATCCAACCAGGCGTCCAGAATGCGTGAGATGCTTTCCATCTACAATCTGGGCAACGGTCAGGGAGTGACTTCCAGAGGCAGTTCTTCAGGATACAGCTCTTCCGTATCTAATGCAAATGAGCAGGTAATTTCCCTTGGGGACGGTTTTGGAAAGTATTGATCTGAAACATGGCACAGGGACTGCGGTTCCTGTGCTTTTTTTGGCAGACGGCAAAGCCTGTGTGCCGAGCGGTGAAATAATGTGCCGGGACTGGCATGAGGGTGTTTCGGGCGATGGAAAAGCGCCGAAGCGGGTATTCCGGTAAGGCTCCGGGTGAAAAGGCACCGAAGCGGGTATTCCGGTAAGGCTCCGTTGAAAAGGTACTTTCCGGGAATCGTTCGCCTGCCGTGATGATCAGTGAAAGAGATAAGAAGGTAGAGAAAAAGAGGAGTGTCGGGATGAATTTGCTGGACGAATTGAGGGCTTTGGGCGTGGATGTGGATGATGGCCTGAAGCGTGTTATGGGCAATGAGAAATTGTATACAAGGCTTCTGGGTTCTTTTGTAAAGATGATAAAGGGGAGTGAAGTATCCGTAGACTTTGACGCCTCCGACTGTACGGAGACAATTGAAAAAGTACATGCGATCAAGGGGACATCGGGGAATCTGTCACTTACCCCTATATACGAATCCTACAATGAGATCTTGAGCCTGCTGCGTACCGGGCAGCCGGAAGAGGCCAGGGAACTGCTGAAGAAGGTTATCCCTGTGCAGAATGATATTGTCGCATGTATAGAGAAGAATATGAATCAGTGACACAGACGGAGTTTGTGAGGAATGCCCGGTTATATACAGTGAATATGACGCTGTGGGAAGTATATGTTCCTACAGCGTTTATTTATCGCTGTACCCGGGGCTGCCGGAATCTGCGAATCTGTTCCGGATAAGAGGATGGGTGACGGCCTTTCGGTATACAGGTAAGGTAATCGCTGCGAACCTGATCGATGTGCAGGATAAATACTGAAGAAGGCCGTGTATCCGGGACGTATGGCGGAATGAAAAACAGCAGATACTGATAGAAGAGCCCGGAGGGGACATATCTGCCGGGCAGTCGGAAGAGTCTGCCATACACGTTTCCTGAACGGATGCAAGGCATCCGCAGGTGAAATGTATCCCGTGCGAGATGCATCCACGGCGCGTTAAGGAAATGCCTCCAAATAACCTACGCAAGTCTGTTGCAGTATCTACAGATTTTATCAGGTTTACTCTAAACAAAATGCGTAGGTTATTTTCCGGCAGTTCCTAAGGAACTAAGACTAGGAGGAATGATGATGGACAGTGTACACCAAAGACCGCAGAGGGGGATAAAATTACAGCCTCTGGACGAGATCAATGGCTTTAAGGTTCGTCCGGGATTTTACAACAGGGATGGTGCGACAGCCGCATCCAACGGGGTCAGTTTTACGGTGCATTCCCATGGCGCCACAAGCTGTGCGCTGCTGCTGTTTCGTCCCCAGGAAAAGGAACCCTATGTAAGGCTTGAATATCCGGAAGCTTACCACATAGGAAATACGTATTCCATGTTGGTATTCGGATTGCAGATTGAGGAATTTGAATACGCATTCCAGCTGGACGGGCCGTATAATAAGGAAAAGGGACTTCTTTTTGATAAAAATAATATTCTGCTGGATCCGTATGCAAGGGCGGTGACAGGGCAGAGGAACTGGGGAGAACGTCCGGAAGACGGCGAATACTTTGTGTATCATGCAAGAGTAGTCGAAAATAATTTTGACTGGGGAAAACTCAGGCAGCTGGAACTTCCGCTGGAAGACCTGGTTATTTATGAGATGCATGTCAGAGGATTTACAAAACATGAATCTTCAGGGGTGACTGCAAAGGGAACCTATGAAGGCCTGCGTCAGAAGATTCCTTATTTGAAGGATCTCGGCATTAATGCGGTGGAACTGATGCCCATCTTCGAATTCGATGAGATGGAGAATGCCAGGGTTGTGGACGGAGTACAACTCTACAATTACTGGGGATATAATACGGTATGCTTTTTTGCTCCCAATACAGGGTACTCTTCCGTGGTGGAGCATAATCACGAGGGCGATGAACTGAAGCAGCTGATTTATGAACTGAAGGAGAATGGGATTGAGGTCATTCTGGACGTGGTTTTTAACCATACGGCGGAGGGAAATGAGGACGGGCCCAGCTTCTCATTTAAGGGTATCGACAACAATATATATTATATTCTGACTCCGGACGGTCATTATTATAATTTCAGCGGATGCGGGAACGCGCTGAACTGCAACCATCCCATGACCCGCCGTTTTATTATCGATTGCCTGAGATACTGGGTAACGGAATACCGCGTAGACGGATTCCGGTTTGATCTGGCGTCCATTCTGGCTCGTGACCAGAACGGGGAGCCTATGGCGAATCCGCCGATTCTCCAGGAAATCGCCTGTGATTCGATTCTGGGGAAGGTAAAGCTGATTGCAGAGGCATGGGATGCGGCGGGGCTTTACCAGGTGGGACACTTTCCGGCATACAACAGGTGGTCCGAATGGAACGGAAAATACCGCGATGACCTGCGGCGTTTCCTGAAAGGGGACGAGGGCATGGCAGGAGCTGCCATCACCAGGATAACCGGTTCCAGGGATATGTACGATTCTCTGAAAAGAGGGCAGAGCGCATCCGTCAATTTCCTGACCTGCCATGACGGTTTTACCCTGTATGACCTGTACTCCTATAATATCAAGCACAATGAGAAAAACGGCTGGGATAATACGGACGGAGATAACAATGGCAACAGCTGGAACTGCGGCGTGGAGGGTGAGACAGATGATCCGGAGATTGAAAAGCTGCGCCGCCGCATGGTGAAAAATGCTTTTGTAACCCTGATGTGCAGCAGGGGACCGGCCATGTTCTTTGCGGGGGATGAGTTCTGCAATACGCAGTTCGGCAATAACAATGCATACTGCCAGGATAATTACATCTCATGGCTGGACTGGAGCAGGTTGGAAGAGTACAGTGAGATACATGACTTTTTCCGGTATATGATTGCCTTCCGGAAAAAGCATGCCATTCTGAGAAAGTCTACCAAAGTAGCTGCCTGCGGTTTCCCGGATATCAGCATCCATAATGACTATCCGTGGAATGCAAGGACTAATTTTACCAGCAGGCTTATCGGCATCATGTATGCAGGGCGGAATGAGGAAAACACGGAAGACGATATTGTCTTCTATGGAATGAATGCCTACTGGAAACCGTTGGAGATACAGCTGCCCAGTCTGCCGGACAATCTGAGGTGGAGAGTATGTGTGAATACCTATGTGGACTATGAGGACGGCAAAGACATAGAAGGGGAAACGGAATTTCAGTATGGAAGCAGGCTGAAAGTTCCTCCTCGGACGGCTGTGGTGCTGGTGGCGGAGGAAGCGTGGGTGTAATTGCGGCTGAGGCGAAACGTAAAGACGAAGGAAACACGGAGAGGAACCAGGGGCAAAAACGCTGCATATGATAAAATGATTGTATCAGCGTGAAGGGGAGCCCGATATGGATTGCAGGGAGAAAATCCTTTCCAATGATTATTATGATGTGATTACGGAATTCCCGGTGCAGATTCTGGATTCTGACATGTTTGACCTGTGTTATCTGAATGTAGACAATCTGTACAATATTGTATATATCGATAAGGCAAATATACCGAATTCGGACGATTATGTCTATACCTATAAGGGGGTGCCCAAGCTGTACGGACTGATGCAGGTGGAGGGCATGGAGCGCGGCTTTGACCCTAACAGCCTGATCGTCAGCGGCATTACCCAGGTACAGCGGGCGCCGCTGAATCTGACCGGGCGGGGAGCGGTGATTTGCTTTATTGACACGGGAATTGATTATACGAATGCGGCGTTTCGGGACAGTGAGGGAAACAGCCGCATTCTGGCTATCTGGGACCAGACGATTCAGAGCGGGACGCCTCCGGAGGGTCTTTACTACGGCACGGAATATACCAGAGAGGACATTAACCGGGCTCTGCAGGCAGAGAATCCGTACAGCTATGTTCCGAGCAGGGATGAAATCGGACACGGCAGCGCCATGGCGGGAGTGGCGGCGGGAAGCAGGCTGGGAAACGGCGTAAGTTACCTGGGGGCGGCGCCGGATGCGGATATTGTGGTGGTAAAGCTGAAACAGGCAAAAGAATTCCTTCGGAGTTTTTACATGATACCGCCGGGAGTTCCCGCTTATCAGGAGACGGACATCATGCTGGGGGTACAGTATGCGGACCGCTTTGCCAGGCAGTTCCGCAGGCCGGTGATCATCTGTCTGGGGATAGGGACAAACTACGGAGACCATGCGGGAAGCGCGCCCCTTCCCAGTTACCTGGATGCCATTGCCGCCCGACGCAGCCGGGCCGTGGTGGTGTGCGGCGGCAATGAGGGAAATGCGGGACATCATTTTCAGGGATATATGGAGACTCCCAGCAGGGCAGGAAGCGCGGGAAGTGTGCCCGTAGAGGTGCGGGTAGGAGAGAATGTGGAGGGATTCCTGCTGGAATTATGGGGGAATATGCCCGATGTGTTTACGATTTCGGTGCGTTCCCCTGGAGGAGAGACCATTCCGCCTATCCGGTTGGGCATACAGGGCAGCATCACTTACAGCTTTGTGTATGAGCGGACCAGGATTACCATAGCCGGTACGCTGGTAGAGCCTGCGTCGGGAGAGGAAGTAGTGGTGCTGCGGGTTTCTCTGCCTACGCCGGGTATATGGACGTTCCAGGTGGAGGCTGTGGGGGATATCCACAACGGAAGCTTTCACATGTGGCTTCCCATCACGCAGTTTATGGACGGAACGGTGCAGTTTCTGGAGTCCACGCCCTATATTACGCTGACGGAGCCGGCTATGGCGAAAGACGTCATCAGTGTGTCCACCTATAATGCCGCAAATAACAGCTTCTATATTGACTCCGGCAGAGGATTTACCAGGACCGGCGTAGTGAATCCGGATTTCGCGGCTCCCGGTGTCAATGTATCTACTATCCGGGGCAGGGAGACGGGCAGCTCCCTGGCGGCTGCCGTTACCGCAGGGGCCGTGGCACAGTTTATGCAGTGGGCGGTGGTGGAGGGGAATAACCGGTCGGTGGCCAGCAGGGAGATTAAGAATTATTTTATCCGGGGGGCTTCCAGGAATTTTGATATGAAGTTTCCAAACAGAGAGTGGGGGGATAATGTTATTTTAGTGTCAAGTTGGAGGAAATCCCGAAAAATCAAGGGGTTCTCTATTCTATTGCAGCTGCCTTACAGACAGATGAATTTCGGCTTACCGCCTGATAAGGTAACAGAGCAGGCGGCTCCTTGTGAAGCCGCCTGCTATACTGCATAACGCTGAATACTGCCTGATGTAATCATGCGCTTGAACCAGCCAGCGTTATGCAGTCTGGTTTCACGGCAAGTGAAATCGTTTAGCAGTCTGAATTACTATTATTGAGTATTGATTGTTTCTACAATAGACATATTATGAATTCTTTTTGTCGGTCTGTGTATGGCAACGGCTACGGAAACCAAGACAATCAGAATAATAATACCGATTTTGGACCAGGGTATTGCCCACGGATCTCCCCATTGGCGGCTTACCAATATAGTAAACAGAAATTTATTACAAAGCAAACCGAAACACAAACCCGCCACACTGCCGATTGCGGCATAGGTAAAGGCTTCTGCCGCAATCATTTTTGAAAGCTGTCTGTTGCTTAACCCGATGGCACGAAAAGCCCCATATTGTTTCGTTCGCGCTGCTACACTCATTGCAATACTGTTTATGATGTTAAAAACCGTAATCAATGCAATTAGAACTAAAAAGCCGTAAAGGAACAGCCAGACGCAGTAATACACACTCAATGTGCTGCTGTTATCCATCCTTTTATCAATAAATGAATATCCTGCCCCATAGGTTCGGTGTATCTCATCCACATCGGCATCGGTAGCCTGTTTTGTCAACTGCATATCAATAATTGTGTAATCCGTTTGTCCTGTTATCTGACGGAACGTATCTTCCGAACAGATAACTGTCCCCACATCCGCGGCATTAAAAAAAGGGCTGTCAGACAACATGCCAACAATCTTTATTTCTTTATACTGCCCATCAATGTTCAGGCTTACTGTGTCGCCCACTTGAATTGTATTCTGCGGCTCATATACAACAAGTCCCGTATTTATTTCATTTTGTACGGAGTTGAGAGAGCCATTCAGCATATATTTTTTTGCCCATTCAAATTGATACTGCTCATAAGAAATCAAGTCGATTTTTTGTTCTGCATTGCCTGCCACGGCAGGTACACTATACAGAAACTTACGTCCATAAACTTTATCTATTTTGGGATTTTCTCTCAAATCATTCATATAGTCACTGTTCACAGAACAGGTATTGTCTCCGCTTACAATAGATATATCCGCCGTCCACGGATGCAAAGGTCTTAAAGTGTGGTTCATGAATTCGATTGTCACAGAAAACGAAAGGAAAAGGATAATGCTAAGGGCAAACGAGCCGGCCATAAGGATAAAATTTTTGCGGCTTGCTTTGGCGTGATGGATTCCGAGTGCGGTATCCACCTTGAACTGTCTCGTGCCTGCTGCCTTTCGGACAGGCTGTGTCTCGCTTGCGTTTCCGGAAACCGCCGCTAATGGTGAAACTTTTGCAGCCTTTTTTGCTGGTGAGCGAGCCGCCAGCAGGACAGTCAGAAGCCCGACAATTACACCCGCTAAAATACTTGGAAGGCTAACACTGAATGCGGGCATTGCGCCAAAATATTCCGGACTTAGGAAACGGAGAATGAAGCACAAAATCCATATTATGGCAGTCCCTGTAAAAACACCAGTCGGAATTGCAAAACGGCACCAGTTTAGTGCTTCTTTGCGGACATACCGCATTACCTGTTTCGGAGTTGCTCCAATACAGCGCATAAGACCAAAAAACTCTGTCCGCTGTGCAACATTACTGTTAAGGCTGCCTGCAATCATCATGATGCCTGCAAATAGAACTAACACAAATAAAACGGCAGCGGCAACATACACCTGCATCATAAAGGAATTCACGCTCTGCCCCATCAATCCAAGCAGTTTTGTATTTTCAAAGACTTGTTCATCCGATAAGCTGAATGCGGTTCTTAAATCCGATATTTTATCCCGAATATTCTTTGTGTCTGCAAATTGAATATAAAAGGCAGCGGCATTTTTTGCCGGATCAGTATCAGGGCAGATATTGTAAAATGCTTCATTTGTTACAAATATGCCGTAGGAACCATTGCTCATTAAGCTGGAAGCATTTTCCACAAAACCAGATATTTCAAAGATATATTCCTTTCCATCAGGGGCACTTAAGCTTATTTCCTCACCGATGCTTAATCCCGGCATTCCTTTTGCATTTTCCGTAACTAATGCTTCTTTCTCTGTCACAGGAAATTTCCCGTCTGTAAGCATGTTGGGGAATATCTTTGACAGCAGTTCTTCCTCTGTTCCGCAAATGACCGTATCCGTCCCGTTCATTGTGTATCCCTCTTCGCCGTTGTAATTCAAGACAGCGTAAGAGGAAAAAGCTGCAATATCTGGGCGGGTTGCTATAATATCTGCTGTCTGGGCATCTATATTTTGGATTCCCATATGCCAGTTTCCTGTTTCTGCCTGTGTTTTCATAATCTGACTGCGGACAAACATATCAGCCATCCCGAAAATTGTTGTAACCAAAAGCACCGCTAAAATAATGCAGAAAACAGACATTTTGTTCTGTTTTTTATGGACTTTTGCAGAAACAGGAACAAGGTCAAGATAATTTTTCATTTGATTTTCCTCCTAAATCTGTCAAAACACCGTCCGTTACACGAAACACGCGGTCAACCATAGAGGTAAGGTTATTGTTGTGTGTAATCATAAGAATTGTCTGCTGATAGTGCCTCGATGCCTTTATCAGCAGTTCCATTACATCCTGACTGTTCCTGCTGTCAAGATTTCCGGTAGGCTCATCGGCAAGAATCAGCTTCGGTCTTGTAATCAATGCCCTGCCAATGGCGACACGCTGCTGCTGACCGCCAGAAAGCTGATTTGGCAAATGATTTCTTCGTTCAGTCAGACCAAGCAGCTCTAATATTTCCTCCACATCGGCTGCTTTGGGTTTGCGGTAATCCAGAAGAAGCGGAAAGCTTATATTTTGTTCCACTGTCAATTCGGATACAAGCTGAAAAGACTGAAAAATAAAACCTATGTTCCGCCGTCTGAAAATTGTTCTTTCCTCTTCTTTCATGGAAAACAGGTTGTTTCCGTCCATTGCGACTGAGCCGGAAGTGGGAACATCCAAAGCGCCGATGCAATTCAGCAGGGTACTCTTGCCGGAGCCGGACTCTCCGACAACGGCGGCAAACTCTCCTTTTTCCAGAGAGAACGAAACTTTTTTCAAGGCCTCGACCTTCGCCTCACCAGTTCCGTAGGTTTTACATAATTTCTGTACTTTTAAGATTTCCATAAACAGGTACCTCCTTTCCCACAAGGATAGCAGGAGCAGCTTACAATCGGATGAATTTAACCTTACGATTCCGTAAGGAAAGACAATGTAAAGGTTGTGCCCTGCGGGCATTCGCTTTGAACGGACAGGAATCCTCCCTGCCCCTCAATAATTGCTTTTGTTAACGGCAGCCCAAGCCCGACTCCCGATGTATGGCAAGCGTTTCTGCTCCGATAAAATCTTTTGAAGATATGGTGTATGTCCTCCGGAGCGATGCCGTGTCCGTTATCAGAGATACGGATTCTAAACATGACAGGAGTCTGTTCCCATGAAATATGAATTTTTCCTCCACTGTCCGTATGGTCAAGGGCATTTTTTACAATATTTCCAATTGCTTCGCTCGTCCACTCCATATCACAAAAAAGCATCTGTTCCGTAATACCGTTGATTATAATTTCCTTGTTTTCATTGACTGCCCGTGTTGTTAATTCGCTTATGGCATTGCGGATAACATTTGAAATACTGTAATTATCTTTTTCAAAAATAATGCTTCCTGCATCTAATCGTGTGATTTTTAGCATCGACTGAATAAGCTGCTCCATGCGCTTTAGTGCGGTTCCTGTCCTGACGGAAAATTCTTTTACCGTATCGGGATTATCCGGCTCACTTTCTATTATTTCCTGATACATCATAAGTGCGGACAAAGGAGTTTTTAGCTGATGTGATATATCGGAAATTGTGGCTTTCAAAAATTCTTTTGTTTTTCGGTCAGTATCATTCCTGGATTGCAGCATAGTAGCGAGGTGTTCAACAGAGGATAACATCTGATAGACAGTTCCGTCGCTTGTTTGCGGTAGATGAACAGCATAGTTTCCGTCTATATAATTCCTGATGGTTTTTTCGGATTCCCGGTATAGCTTTTCCCTGTCACGCAAAAAGAGTATAGTCCCACTGAACAAAATAATGCTTCCCAACAGTCCCATACTCAATATAGACGGCAGCATTGATTTTCTTAATGAAGATACATAAGATAAGCGATTCGTATCCATATTTTCTGAAAATCCGATTAGGTTTAAGAATTCGCTTCCGGATGTGCTTTCTTCTTTACTTGTTAATGCTGTTGCTATTGTAACTTCAGAAACTCCCTGTTCCAACAAAGAGGTCGCGACAGCGTTGTCGTGTGCAAAAAGTATTTCTTTTGCAGCCTTAGTTTGTATCTCGATTATACTTATCCCTGCCAGCATGAACAGTACCAGAAGGGAAAGAAGAAAAAAGCAATACCAACGGGTATGTTTATCATGCAAGAAACTCATTCGTCCACCTCTTTCCATTGATAGCCAAATCCTCGGACTGTCAGCAAATGCTCTGGATGTGACGGGTCTGTTTCTATTTTTTCACGCAAGCGCCGTACATAGACGGAGAGTGTATTATTATCTACATAATCTCCCGTACTGTCCCATAACTCATCTAAAATAATTTCTCTTGTAATGATACGATTCGCATTTTTCACCAACAGGCATATTAAGCGATACTCTGCGGCTGTAAGTTCTAATATTTTTCCCTTTAATAAGACACGGCTGCCTAAAAGGTCTATTTTAATATCGCCGCATTCCATAGCTGTTCCTGCCCCTTGATGCGATAAACCTGCCCGCCGCAGCAACGCCCGGATGCGTGAACATAGCTCGCCCAATTTAAACGGTTTTGTTATGTAGTCATCACCGCCGCAATCCAAACCACGGATAATGCTGACTTCTTCATCGGAGGCTGTCAGGAAAATAATCGGTATCTGACTTCCGTTCTTTCGCACCTTTTCACATACCTCAAAACCTGTTCCGTCTGGCAATGTCACATCAAGAATGAGCATATCGTATTTTTCTATCTCTGTTAAACAAGCCAGAGCTTCATGCACAGAACGGACAAAATCGACATCAAAGCCATTTTTGCTTAACGAATACTGCAGTCCGTCTATCAGGCTTACATCATCTTCTAATAATAAAATTCTATCCTCCATAATTCGTTACCCTTTTCCGTCTGTCAACTGGCTTTTCTGCCGCTTTGGGAATAAGCCATACACGACTGATATTCATCGCACCATCAATACGGTTTTCCTTACATAACCGTTGTACCCACCTGAGTGACACATTCCATTTTTCTGCGGCTTCCTGCGCAGTCATATATTCAAATATTTTTGACCTCATATAAGTATAGCCGTTTAAACGTACTATATCAAGTGAGTAATTAAAGCAGATATGTTTTAATTTTACAATAGCGGAGTAGTCTTTATTTGTGACAAAGCAAAAGCCCAAAGCAAAAGTCACATCATTATTTCCCGTAGTGCATCCCACCTCATTCTCTGCTGTAAAAAAAGGACAATCGGTGTTGTCATAGGACAATCCGGATGGAAAATAAAATGAGTAAGGGACAGCAGACAGCCACAAAACAAAATTAGAGCGGTGTATCTGCTGGCTGTAAAGCCGGAATGTATAATACCTAAGGAAAGCATCTGATTTAGGGCAACAGAAAAGAATAACTTGT
>CAJUFB010000020.1:54252-58250 GCA_910585805.1 uncultured Acetatifactor sp. | reverse complement strand
TACGATATCACAGGCAGCGCTCCTTTTATAGACGCCGATTATTTGCCGCTTACGCTCCTCCTGCGCCGTACAGCTCCTCTTCACAGGGCCGCACATAAAAAGAGCGGAGGCATTTGACATGCCCCCGCAAAATCAATTAACCTTGCACATTATTAACAAAGTTTCTGGAGTCTTTCAGAATAACTTTTACAGGGATAATTTCTCCATCCGGATCTGTAAAGTTAAATGTAAGATCAACAATACCATCCTCTACAAAGAATTTAGCCTGGCTGTAGTTCAACAGCATAATCTCATTGATGTAAACTCTGTAATCATGCTGCACGCCTTCAGTTGCAAGTGCTTGTAGATTTCTCACATCCTGAACCCTAATCATATCCAATACGCCGGCATTTATGAAGCCATCTGTATCAACCTTCTCAGATCCATTCACAGAATCCCAAACGGTTGTCGTATAGCTGCCATCTAAAGCACTGACATCAATAGAGGTTAATGTGGTTCCATCCAGTTTAACTCTGTAGTACTGTGTATCATCAATTACACCTTCGATATCAATTGTATGATCTGTAACAATATCGCTGATACCATCCCATACTACTGGATTCAAAGCGGCAATATGCTTGCCCTCATCAGGCTCGCCAATCGTCACCTTCCATGACAGGGAAATCGTAGGCATATCTGTATCTTTCATCTTATCCCATCCAGTTGTATTTGCCTCACCATTAAGACGGAATCCATATGTGGGATACATGTTGATGTTGTTATCATAGCCATACTCATCATTGGCCGTATCAAAAGGAGCTGTGTTAAACAGATTGAAGATAGTTCCTTCAACTTCATCAGTACCTTCTTTATATGTTGTTCCCTTACTGCTCTGCCAGGTTTCATTGCGGTTGTTCCATACCTCAATGCCGCTTACTTCATGTCTGTCATCCAAAGCATTAGCCTTGTCTAAATAATATGCTCTCAAATAATAAGCCTGATGGATAGGCGCTACTGCACCTTCTACAACTGCATCCACCGGTCTGTAAGCAATATCATCAACATCATGCAAAGTCGGATAAGTCTGATTAATAGTCGGGATCACCCATGTAACATAGGTAGATGTATCTGCATCTGTGACCGCAGGCATATTTCTAAGCTTCAGAACTTCAGGATCATCTGTCGGCTCATATGCACGCATGAGTTTATCCTGACCTACAGTCTGCAGACTCTTTGTTTCCACAGTTCCTTCTGCATTATATGCAGTGGAGTCATAGTCCCAATTCCACTCTTTTGTATAATGCTCTGCATACTTATAGAAATCGTCTGTACGACCTTCTGAAGCCTCTACTTCCATGTAAAGGGCCGCTGTATCAGCACTTGCAAGAGCTTCCCTGCTTGGTACAATTTTTACCTTATCTGTATTAGACCAATCCACCTTCAATTCCACGGTAACAGGTGCCGAACTCTTATTCGTAATTGTCATCCAGTTACTGGTATTGCCGTACTTTTTACCGCCTATTTCATTTACGATAGTACCCCAGTAATAGTTAGCAAGAGCCTTATCACCCTCTTTATTACCCATGAGTAACTTGCTATAATCTATTCTGGCAAAATATAAATGTGTATCACCCTGATAGAGATCACTATCTATTCCATCGATCTTATCACCTGCCAAAAGTCCCTGAGGATCAACCGTAAAGTCTACATTACTGGCAGTATTCGTAGGTAAAACTACAGAAAAGAACTTCCCTTCTCCGCCTACAACACTGGCATCACCTTCCGTACCACCTTCACCGCCTGTCGCAGCCATAGCTGTCAACGGGAGGGACAACGCAAACGTGCCTGCGAGTGTTGATGCGAAAATTCTTTTAAGCAAAACTTTTTTCATATCAATTTGCCTCCATTGGTAATATTTCAATATCCAGTTCCAAATTCAAGCCGTCTATTTCCAGGCTTGTCTCCGGGTCCAGGAGATGATGAACCAATGTACATGTGTACTTTCCAGGCTCCAAATCCGTATCCAATGTAACTTTTTCTTCTAATCTTTGGCCAATCTTTATAACCGGTGAAGTGTAAAGAACTTTTTCACTGGATCTCTCGACTAAGTCAAAATACATATCATATACATTGTCTTCCGAATTGGCTACATAAATGTTTTCTGCTGTATACGTCCTGGAATCAAATTCCCATTCTCCCCCTAAGGTAACTTCATAAAGCCCGAGCACGGGTTCCATGCTGTCATCTTCCGGTTCGCTGTATGATTCGTCAACCAGCATTCCCTGACCCACATTAGAGTCTATTTGTGTTTTACTCTCGGCAGCAATATCATCTTCGGAGAGTCCATCTTGGCCACGGTTTAAGGCAACTGCCACTGCAATCCCTGCCAATACAACCAGACATACCCCACCCGCAACGAGTGCCGTTCTACCTCCTTTCTTTTTTTGCTCGGATACATTTTCAGGCTGTTTTTTCCACATTCATTCTCACCTCCTTTTCCGACATCTGAACCTGTCTCTTTTCTACGTAGTCCAAATGCCTACCCTGTTCTATAAGAAGCTGTGTCCCCTAAAAACAAGGATTCACACCAACCTATGCTTTATCATACGCCTTACAGTAATAAATGTCAATAGAAATTTTCCTTTTTTGGATAAACTTATGCTTCCAAATACTGGAAATTTTATTTCAGCCTGAAAATTAAGCTGTCTTCATCTATCCTGTCAAGTTCCCGTTCACCGTTATGCTGATTCGATGCATTGCACAGAGCCACCGTTATCCCGTCATAGCCTGCAGGCACATGACATTCATAGACAAATGTAATGCGTACCTTTTCATCATCCCCCAGAAAGCGCTGCGGCTCCCCATACCGGGTTGTAATCTCAAAGTCTTCGTCCTGCATCCGTATTGTCTGTTTTCTCTCCGCCACATCATGATCCGATACTTTGTTTAACGGCCTGTTAGAAAAAGTATAATAATCCAGGTCATACAAAATACTCGCCCTGCACCCGATCGTCGCGGCCGTCCAACCGTCAAATTCCACAGTAACCACTACACGCTTCCACTCATATCCCTCTTTCATTTCATGAGTATCATCTGCCTCGAAAGTCGTATAATCGAACATTGCCTTTCCGCGCACAGTTGTATTCTCATCTGCGTAGGCGCAGGTGACATAATCATATTCCACACCGGGTTCCGCATTACACTGAATACCGTATTCCTCGAATCCCCGCTGCAGAATGATTTGACCAGTCAGCTTGTCAAACTCATATTCTATGCCGTCAATGAGCACTTTTCCCTTTGCCATGGTTCCATAGGCCGGGTCAAAATAGTACATCCCATCCTCGCTCCAGCCACGGATCATATGACCGTTCTCATTGTACCGCACCCATTTCCCGATATTCCCCTCCGCATCCGCTTCAGACTCAATATACACATCCATATTCACAGCTATTCTGCCCTGGTTGAGACCGTCCAGCCAGTACCATTCACCTGTCTCCGGATCATAAAGTTCCTCCCCCCGATAATCAGGGTCCTCCGGATGCCATCCCTGGCGCTCCCAGTTCTCATACCGATAAATGGAACCGTCAATTGTCAGCCAGAAACTTGTGCTGTCCTGCCCTTCCATCAGATGCCCGTCTGTTTCATCGAAATGGTAGACCACGCCATTAATCTCGTAATCCCCTCTTACCAGCTTTCCTGTCTCTGTATCATAAAAAACCTTCTTTCCGTCTGAAAGTACCCTTGGCCCTTTTACCATGACCCCCGTAACAGGTTCATAATAATATTCTTCCCCATCCGGTCCCGGAGATACCGACGGGCCTGGAGACGGCGACAGCGTCGGTACTATGGATGGAGCCGGCTCCGCTGTTTCACCCGGTCCCGGCGATTGCGATGTGTCGGGTTTTATGGTTTCATCCGGCCTGGGGGACGCCGTACCGGGTTTTACGGTTTCATCCGGCCTCGGGGATGCCGTACCCGGTTTTACGGTTTCATCCGGCCTCGGGGATGCCGTACCCGGT